>JBBJOB010000238.1:0-3401 GCA_037721455.1 Solirubrobacteraceae bacterium
CTAGCGCCCGGTCCAGCGGGGCCGGCGCTTGGCCAGGAAGGCGGAGATGCCCTCGCCGGCGTCCTCGCTGGCAAAGATCTCCTCGAAGGCGCGCTTCTCGGCCTCGATGCCCGCGTCGAGGTCGCCGGTGTTAGAGACGGCCTTGATCTGCTGCACCGCACGCGGCGCCTTGCCACCCAGCCGCTGCGCCCAGGCCAGCGCGACGTCCAACAACTCATGGTCGGGCACGACGCGGTTGACCAACCCGTGGTCCAGGGCATCGTGAGCGCTGATCGGATCGCCGGTGAGGTTCATCTCCAGCGCCTTGGCCTCGCCGACCAGGCGCGGCAGGCGCTGCGTGCCGCCGAAGCCGGGCATGATGCCCAGGTCGATCTCGGGCTGGCCGAAGGTGGCCGAGTGGGCGGCGATGCGCACGTCGCAGGCCATGGCCAGCTCGCAGCCGCCGCCGAAGGCGCCACCGTTGACGGCGGCGATGGTGATGGTCGAGCCGCGCTCCATGGCCCGCAGCACCCCGTGGGCTTCGTCCAGCAGGGCGCGGACGGCCGTCTGGTCCATCCTGGTGAAGGCCTTGATGTCGGCGCCGGCACAGAAGAGCATCGGGTTGGCCGAGGCGATCACCAGCGCACGGATCGCCACGTCGGCCTCGACGCGCTCCCACAGCGCCTTGAGCTCCTGGATGACCAGCGGGGCCAGCGAGTTGGCCGGTGGGCGGTCCAGCCAGGCGATGGCGGTGGCGCCGCGCAGCTCGAGCTTGACCGCCTCGCCCTGCGAGGAGGCGTCGGGGCGGGCGACGGGGAAGAAGCCCTGCCCGCTCGCGTCGCCAAGGCGGCCCTGGGCCACCAGACGGCGCAGGATGGCCGGCGGGGCGTAGCGCTCCCCCCATTGGGCCTCGGCCTGCTCGAGGCGGGCCAGCGCCCGGTCCAGGCCGGCGGCGTCCGCGCGGGCGAAGGGCGGCGGGACCATGCCCGCGCCGGCCATCATCCCCAGGTCGATCTCACGGGTGGTGGCCACCCCCTCCTCGAGCAGCAGGCAGGCCTCGACGAGCGCCTTGAGGGCGAAGCGCTCAGCGAGCTCCCCCGCATCGACGTCGGTGGCACCCTCTGTGCGCGGGGCGCCGTTCTCGTAGAAGCCCCTCCCGGTCTTGGCGCCCAGCTCGCCGGCCTCCACCAGGGCCGCCATGCCCTCGTGGACGTAGAACGAGTCACCGTAGGCCGCGTTGAGGTGACGGGCGACGTGCAGGACGGTGTCCAGGCCCAGCAGATCGGACAGCACGAAGGGGCCCGTCGGGGCGACCTCGGCCTCGGCGATCGCGTCGTCGACCGCCTTGATCGACAGGCCGCGCTCCTCCTGGACGCGCCATACCTCGCCGGCGGCGGAGTTGAGGATGCGGTTGACCACGAAGCCCGGCACCTCGGCGCAGACGATGGCCAACTTGCGCAGGCCCTGGGCGAAGACAGCGGCGGCCTGCATGGTCTCCGGCGAGGTCTCGTCACCCTCGACCACCTCGACGAGCCGCATCATCGAGGCCGGGTAGAAGAAGTGGAAGCCGACCACCTTGTCGGGCCGGCTCGTGGCCAGAGCCATCTCGGAGATGGACAGCGAGGAGGTATTGGAGGCCAGGATCGCGTGGCCCGGCGTGACCGCGTCGAGCTCGGCGAAGACGGCCTGCTTGACCTCCAGGCGCTCGGGCACCGCCTCGACGACGAGGTCGACGTCGCCGAAGTCCTCGTAGGTCGTCGTGGGAGTGATGAGCTCCAGGGTCGTCGGGTCCCTGGCCACCGCGCGCGCGCGGGCGAGGCCTTCTTCGACGAAGCGCTGGTCGACATCCTTGAGCAGGACGGGGATCCCGGCGGCGGCGATGACCTGGGCGATCTCGCCGCCCATGGTGCCGGCGCCGACGACGGCGGCCTTGAAGACGAACACGCCGCGAGCCTATCTGCTGGGGTGCCGGCCAGCGGCCGGGCGTCGACGGGCGCCTGCTGTACCTCGTTCTGCACTGACCGTGGAGTACACATGCCTCGCGGCCGACCCGGTGGAGGTCTCGGACTGGCCCGACATCGAACGCGAGACCGAGGGCTCGTACGATACGAGGAGCTCACGGTTCGTGACGCCGTCCATGTGGCGAGTGCGCTCAGCCAGAGCATCGACGCGATTCTCAGCGCCGATCGCCATCTCGACTCCATCCCAGGCGCGTCGAACGCATCGACCCCGCTGAAGACGCGGGCGTGCGGCGTCTGACGTGCTGACGCCACCCGCTACATCCTGCGTCCCGCGCCCGCCAGCTCTCGGGCGAACTCGGCCAGCGTACGCCGCAGCGAGGCGCGCACGGCGCGGCGGACGAAGAGGAGGTCGACCACGGCCATGAGCGGCCCGGCCTTCAGCCGGTAGTCGAGGACGAGCTTGATCTCGCAGCCCTCCTCCAGCGGGCGGAGGATCACGGTCTGGGTGCCGGTCAGCTGGTCGTCGGCCACCTGTGACTCCTGGCCGCGGCGCACCTCGTGACGGGTGACCCGCTCGGTCACCCGGCCGCGCCCGGCGGGGATCGAGCGCCAGGTCAGCTCCCCGCCCTCCCGGGGCCAGCCGTGCTCGACGGACTCCACGGCCTCGAAGCCCTCCACGAAGGCGGGCCAGCGCGCCAGGTCGTACCACAGCGCCTCGGCGTCGGCGACCCGACCCCCCAGCCGCTGCGTGGCGTCGACGCGGCCCAAGTCTCAGCTCTGGTCCAGCGCGCGGCGCAGCGTGGCCAGGCCGTCGGCCATCGAGGCCAGCCGCGGCCCCAGCTCGGCGGCCAGGCGGGCGCGCTCGCCGGCCCCCTGGTCGGTCAGCCGGTAGAAGCGCCGGCTGCGGCGCTCGGGGTGCTCCCACTCCCCCGCGACCAGGCCGTCGCCCTCGAGCTGGCGCAGCAGTGGGTACATCGTGTTGGGGTTGACGTTGAGCAGCCCACCGGTCAGCTGGCCCACGCGCTCCATGAGCTGGTTGCCGTAGGACGGCCCGCCGTCGAGCAGGTGGAGCACCAGCAGCGGCAGCAGTCCGGCGCGGCGCAGCCCGGCGACCAGTGGATCGCCTGAACCCACCCCGCCCGCCCCCGTCGCAGCGTTCGCGCCCGCAGCCCGGCGCGCCTCCTCGAGGGAGACGGCGCCGGCGACGGCGGTCTCGGTGCGCTCGTGACCCTTGGCCATGGACGCCATTCTCGCGTAAGACGATCGCCATCACGACATCACGAAGACTATTGCTTCGATCTATGAGGACCACGCTCACCATCGACGAGGATGTCGCCGTCGTCATCGCGCGGCGACGCAAGGAGCGCGAGACCGGGCTCAAGGAGGAGATCAACCACCTGCTGCGGGTGGGCCTGGTCCACGCGGACGCCCGAGAGGCGGAGCACGCGGAACGCGGGCCCT
>JBBJOB010000239.1:0-3395 GCA_037721455.1 Solirubrobacteraceae bacterium
TCGAGTACGACGAGGTCTCGCAGCGTACGCCCGAGCCCAGCTTCGTCCACACCCGCACGCCCTCCTAGAGGGCGGCGTTGCCCGAAGGTCGCCGCTCGCGGTGGCCGGCGGGCGAAAGAGGTTCTCGTACGACGGGGCGCCCTCGGGCGCCCCGTCCGCGTTGAGGGGTGCAAAGGTACGGCCCCCGACGACGACCCCCGGAGACCCATGACCGACCACTTCACGACCGACCAGGCCCAACGCGAGGCCTCGGGCGCCCACGCCTACGGCCGCTACCTCGAGGAGTTCGAGGTCGGCGCCGTCTACAAGCACTGGCCGGCCAAGACGGTGACCGAGGCCGACGACCACCTGTTCTGCCTCGTCACCATGAATCACCACCCGCTGCACATCAACGACGTGTACGCGGGCGCCTCCCAGCAGGGACGCAACGTGGTGGTGGGCCCGCTGGTCTACTCGCTGGCCCTGGGCATGAGCGTCTCCGACGTGTCGGGCAAGGCGATCGCCAACCTGCAGACCCAGGAGCTCAGCCACCCTGCCCCGGTGTTCCACGGCGACACCCTGTTCGTCGAGTCCGAGGTGCTGGAGAAGAAGGAGTCGCGCTCCAAGCCCGACCGGGGCACCGTCAGGGTCCACACCCGTGTCTTCAACCAGGACGGCGCCCTGGTGGCGGAATTCAAGCGCTTGGTGCTCGTCCCCCGTCGCGAGGCGGGCGCCACGCCGGCCGAGGGGGACGTGGAGTAGGACCTGTCCCACGGGGACGCATCGGCCAAGGCCGCCGTTCCGCCAGAATGGCCACCCCCGCCTGACCTACTAGGAGCGTGAGCCGTACCGTGAGCAGCCAGACCACCGTGCCGACGACGAACCAGAAGCTGATCGACTGGGTCGGGGAGGTGGCGGCGCTGACCCGCCCCGAGGCGGTGCACTGGTGCGACGGCTCCGCGGAGGAGTACGACGCCCTGGCCCAGGGGCTCGTCGAGGCCGGCACGTTCGAGCGCCTGGCGGACGCCAAGCGGCCCAACTCCTACCTGGCGCTGTCGGATCCGGGCGACGTGGCCCGGGTCGAGGACCGCACCTACATCTGCACCCCCACCGAGGCCGAGGCGGGCCCGACCAACAACTGGCGCGATCCGGACGAGATGCGCGGGGTGCTCAAGGACCTGTTCGACGGCGCGATGAAGGGGCGCACCATGTACGTCGTGCCCTTCTCCATGGGCCCGCTGGGCTCGGACAAGAGCCACATCGGGGTGCAGCTCACCGACTCGGCCTACGTGGCGGTGTCCATGCGCATCATGACCCGCATGGGCAGGGGCGCGCTCGACGTGCTGGGCGGCGGCGGCGACTTCGTGCCCTGCCTGCACTCGGTGGGCATGCCGCTGGAGGACGGGACGGCCGACGTGCCGTGGCCCTGCAACGCTGACAACAAGTACATCGTCCACTTCACCCGCGAGCGCGAGATCTGGTCCTACGGCTCGGGCTACGGCGGCAACGCGCTGCTGGGCAAGAAGTGCTTCGCGCTGCGCATCGCCTCGGTCATGGCCCGCGACGAGGGCTGGATGGCCGAGCACATGCTGATCCTCAAGCTCACCTCGCCCGAGGGCGAGGTCAAGGTCGTCACCGGCGCCTTCCCGAGCGCGTGCGGCAAGACGAACCTCGCGATGCTGATCCCGACGCTCGAGGGCTGGACGGTCGAGACGATCGGCGACGACATCGCGTGGATGAAGTTCGGCGAGGACGGGCGCCTGTACGCGATCAACCCCGAGGCCGGCTTCTTCGGGGTCGCGCCCGGCACCGGCGAGCAGACCAACCGCAACGCCATGGCGACCATCCGGGCCAACTCCATTTTCACCAACTGCGCGCACTCCGACGACGGCGATGTGTGGTGGGAGGGCATGACCGCCCAGCCGCCCGCCCACGCCATCGACTGGCGCGGCAACGACTGGACGCCCGACAGCGACACGCCGGCAGCCCATCCCAACGCCCGCTTCACCACGCCGGCCGCGCAGGACCCGGCCATCGCGCCGGAGTGGGAGGATCCCCAGGGCGTCGCGGTGGATGCCATGCTCTTCGGCGGCCGCCGCGCCACGGTGGTGCCGCTGGTCACCGAGGCCTTCGACTGGGAGCACGGCGTGTTCCTGGGGGCGACGATGGCCTCCGAGAAGACCGCGGCCGCCGCGGGCAAGGTGGGCGAACTGCGCTTCGATCCTTTCGCGATGCTGCCCTTCCTGGGCTACAACATGGCCGACTACTTCCGCCACTGGCTCGCTGTCGGGCGGAGCGAGGGGGCGCAGCTTCCCAAGATCTTCTGGGTCAACTGGTTTCGCAAGGACCCGGAGACCGGCCGGTTCCTGTGGCCCGGCTTCGGCGACAACAGCCGTGTGCTGGCCTGGGTCTTCGGCCGCGTGACCGGCGAAGCGGAGGCCGTCGAGACGCCGATCGGCCTGGGGCCGCCCCCCGGGGAGATGGGCATCGACGTCAGCGGGCTGGACATCGATCCCGATGATGTCGCCCGAGTGCTGGAGGTCGACGTAGACGCGTTCCGCGATCAGCTCCCCCAGCTCAAGGAGCACCTGGCCATGTTCGGGGACGACCTGCCCCAGGAGATACACGACCAGCTCGCCGCGCTCGAGCAGCGCCTCGCCGCGGCGCGTTCGCCGGGGTGGTCGGCGTGATCGCCGGAGACGGGCCCGCCGGCGATGGCTGATCGCGAGCGGATGAGGCGCGCCCTGGAGCACGCCGCACGGCTGCTGGCCGACGCGCCGAGCACGCGGCTGGCGCTGGCCCACCTGGCCGGCGTCCTGCCGCCGGGCGCCGACGCCGAGCTGCCACCTGACCTGCGCCGCCGGCTGCAGGCCGCGGCGGCCGACGGCCGCGTGCCGATGCCCGCCGACCACGTCGAGCGCCAGCTCAGCGAGGGGTGGGGGCGGGTCGACGGAGTCCTGGACGAGTTGGACCCCGAGCCGGTCGCCGTGCGTCCCGGCGGCCAGGTCCACCGCGGCGTGCACGAAGGCGCGCCGGTCGCTGTCAAGGTTCGCCGCCCCGGTCTGGCCTCCGTGGTGCGCGGCGACCTCGTGCTCGTGGAGCAGGCCGGGCGCATGGTGGCCGGCGCGGTGCCGGGCATCGACGTCGCCGGTCTGCTGCGCGAGGTGCGTGAGCGGGTCCTGGATGAGTTCGACCTCGAGCACGAGGCCTCGGTGCAGCGCTCCTTCGCCCGCGCGCTGCGCTCGTCGGAACGCTTCGTGGTGGGGCGGCCGGTCAGCGAGCTGTCGGCCGAGACCGTGCTCGTCACGCCGTGGGTGGAGGGGACGCCCCTTGTCGCGCTGGCCGGTGTTACGTCGCCCGAGGTCCCCGGTCCCGGTGACGGTGTTACGTCGCCCGAGGTCCCCGGTCCCGGTGAC
>JBBJOB010000240.1:0-3393 GCA_037721455.1 Solirubrobacteraceae bacterium
TCGCCGGTTCCGGCGATCGAAGGCGAAACCCTGTCTCGCCGGTCCGGCGATCGAAGGCGAAACCCCTTTCTATCCCAGCAGCGCCGCGACGCTCGCGTGGGGCGCGAGGTTGCGCAGCGTCGGCTCGGCCGCCTCGGATGCGGAAAGCGCCGCCAGCAGCGCGGCGTGGTGACCCTGCGAGCGCTCGTGACCGTAGGGCGCGGCCCTGTCCCAGGCGACGACGAAGGCCCAGTCGCTGGACTGCAACGCGAGCAACTCGCGCACCGCCCGCTCGCCGGCCGCCGGCCCAGCGCCGACCACGCGCAGCTCGCCGTCGCGCGCGCGCCAGGCGATGTCGGCCACCGCCGGCCCGCTCCACGTGGAGAGGTCGCGCGGTGTGCCCCACGTGGTGACCCCGAGGTCGTCGGGCGCGGGCACGGGATCGGCGCCGACCAGCGCCTCGTCGAGGCCCACGAGCTCCAGCCCCACCCGCGCGGCCTCATCGACCACCGCGGCCAGCCACGCGGGCCCCTCGTGCCACCAGTGGCCCAGCAGCTCGGTGTCCAGGGCGCAGACGCTGAGCCCTCCCGCGGCCACCCGATGCTGCCAGCGGGCGACGAAGTCCGCCGCGTGCTCGTGAGCGGCCTGCGCCGCTCGCGCGGGGTCGTACACCGCACCGTCGTTGGCCCAGGGATGGTGGCGGCGCCGGGTCATGGCGTTGGAGTCGCGGTAGGCCGGATGTGACGGGTAGCCGCCCCGGCTCCACACCAGGTCCATGACCACACGGTCCACGGGCACCAGCAGCGGGCCGGCCGCACAGCGCAACGGCGTGAGGTGCTCGGGCGCGCCGGACCCGAAGCGCTCGGTCAGCTCGAGGCATACCGCGTGGACGCCGGCCTCCTCCAGCAGCGGGTCCAGCCAGGGCGCGTGCGCGCACTCGGGCAGCCACAGTCCGCCCGCCCAGCCCTCCCCGAAGCGTGCCCGGTGGGCCTCGATCCCCGCGCGGAGCTGGAGGCGCACGCCGGCCTCGGTGGCCAGCAGCGGCAGCACGGGGTGGGTGGCTGCCGACGTCCAGGCGGCGAAGGGCGCCAGAGCGCCGAGCAGATCGCCGCCCAGGGCCTCCAGCATGTCGGCGGCGTGGGCGTACTCCCCGGCGGCGCGCTCCAGCTCGGCGGCCACCGCCGGGTCTTCCGTGGCCTCGACGTCCAGCGCGTGGGAGGCGGGACGCACCTCGCGCAGGAAGGCCAGGCAGCGCTCCAGCGCACCGGGCGCCTCGAGCTGGTCGCACAGGACGGGTGTGAGCGAGAGGGTCACCGGTGCGCCGGCGCGCAGCACGTCGAGCAGCGGGAGGTAGGACGTGGCCACGGCCTCCCACAGCCACTCCTCGCCGAAGGGCCACGTCCCGAAGCTCTCCACGTAGGGCATGTGGGTGTGCAGGACGAGGGCGGCCCGCCCGGGTGCGAGGCCGCGGTCGGAATTCATGCGCGGCAGACCGCGACGAAGTCCAGCGCGCGGTCGAGGCCGTCGTCGCGCAGGGCGAAGTCGCGCACGTCGATGGCCGGGGTGAAGCGCTCGTAGAACGGCCGCGTGAGGCCAAGCCGCTGGTGCACGGCATCCCACCCCACCCGCAGCGCGAGCTCGTGCGCGCGCAGCTTGCGGGCGTGGAAGAGGCCGAGCAGCTCCACGTGGGCGAAGTGGGCCTCCAGCAGGGCGCGGAACTCCTCTGCGCGGTATTCGTGCACGTGCCACGGGTTGCCCGAGCGCTGCGCGCCCTCGGGGGCCAACGTGAGCACGTTGGGCGTGGAAATGTAGGCGACGGGCGCCAGCGTCTTGAAGTGCTCGAGCACCTCGCCGGGGTTGCGCAAGTGCTCGATGGTCTGGAGAAAGACCACCGCATCGGACCGCTCGGCGTCGGCCGGCTCAGCGTACGTCTCGACCATGTCGCGGGCGAAGCGCAGGTTCTCGCGCACGTAGCGCAGCCGGGCGTGCTCGTGCGCCTCGGGGTTGGCGTCGACGCCCACCACGCTGCGCGCACGGCGGGCGAGCACGTCGGCCCCGTAGCCCTCGCCGCAGGCCATGTCGACGACGGCCTGGCCCGCGACGCGCCGCGCTATCCACTCGTAGACCACCAGGTGGCGACGAAACCAGTAGTTCTCCTCGGGCACGTCGGGCAGCGTGCGCTCGCCCGTGAGGGCCAGCGGCGGCACGCCCGGGGGCTGGTCGCGCTGGAGGTAGAGGGGCTGGGGCACGGCCGGGCACCCTAGATGCGTTGTGTCACGGCGCTTCGCCGGGGTGGCGGTGAGTCGTCGGGCCGCGGGGGTGGCGGGTGGGGCGCGCCGGCCCCCGGGGGGCATGGTTTGCGCTGGCCCACGCAGGGCATCGTCGCAGGGGCGGCTGTGAGGGGCCGCACGAGTCGGCAGGGGCCCTAACGCGTCACGGCTGTCCGTGATCGCCGGCCGTGTCACAGATGCGCCCTCCAGCGGGCTCAATGCGTCACGCCCATCCCGACCGCGTCGTCGTGACGCGTTAGGGCCCTCCCCGCGCCGCGCTCTTGCGCTGGTCATCGATGCCGTGGGCCGGCGCCGACGAAGCCAACAACACCAGACCACCGCGGGACGCAGGATCGCCCATGCACAGCCCAGCGCCCACGCGAAGCGGCACGGGCCCCAGTGGCGCCTCGATGCGCGCCGGCCCCTGCTCGGCCCGCAAGAGCGAACTCGTGGATGCTCGTCGGCCTGCGAGTTGCGATCCTTCGTCACGTGAGCATGTGGTCGGGGCTGACCGGGAGGATGGACGGCAAGCTCGTGGTCGTCGAACCGCTCTCGCCCGAGCACGAGGAAGGGCTCTTCACGGCAGGGCACGATCGCGAGATGTGGACGTACCTCACCTCGTTTCCCAATGCGTACGAGACGCGCGAGCGCTTCCACCGTTGGATGGAGGAGGCGCTCGCAGCCGCGGCCGCCGGCAGCGAGGGTCCCTGGGCGATCAGCGACCGCGCGAGCGGTCAACCGATCGGCAGCACCCGGTATCTGGCGCTTCGGCCCGAGCATCACTCGCTCGAGATCGGCTGGACCTGGCTCGGGCGCCCCTGGTGGCGGACCGGCGCGAACGTCGAGACCAAGCTGCTGCTCTTCAAGCGGGCGTTCGAGCAGCTCGGCTGCGAGCGGGTCGAGCTCAAGACCGACGCGCGCAACGCCCGCTCGCGCGCCGCGATGGAGGCCCTGCCCGCGCAGTTCGAGGGCATCCACCGCCGGCACGTGAAGATCCCCGATGGCTGGCGCGACACCGCGTGGTACAGCGTGGTCGCCCCGGAGTGGCCGCAGGTGCGCACCGCCCTGCGCGAGCGGCTGGCCAGACATGGCGTCGCTGCCTACGGCCGTGCCGGCCGACGTTCGAAGGATTCGCCGGGCTGAG
>JBBJOB010000037.1:0-12637 GCA_037721455.1 Solirubrobacteraceae bacterium
TGGTCTCCGTCACGCGCGACGATCTCGTCGGGCAGTACGTCGGCCACACCGCGCCGAAGACGCGCGACGTGCTCAAGCGTGCCAAGGGCGGCGTGCTGTTCATCGACGAGGCCTACTACCTCTACCGGCCCGAGAACGAGCGCGACTACGGGCAGGAGGCCATCGAGATCCTGCTGCAGGTCATGGAGTCCGAGCGCGAGAACCTCGTCGTCGTCCTCGCCGGCTACCGGGACCGCATGGACACCTTCTTCAGCTCCAACCCGGGGATGGGCTCGCGTGTCGCCCACCACATCCACTTCCCCGACTACGAGGTCGACGAGCTCATGGCCATCGGCGATCTCATCCTCGAGCAGCAGGGCTACGAGCTCACGGACGAGGCCGAGGCGGCGTTCCGCGAGTACATCGAGCTGCGCGTGCAGCAGCCGCGCTTCGCGCATGGGCGCAGCATCCGCAACGCGATCGAGCGCTCGCGGATGCGCCAGGCCAGCCGGCTCTACGATCGTCGCGACTCCCTGGACCGCAAGGACCTCGTGACCATCGAAGACGAGGACATCCGCGGCAGCTCGGTCTTCGCGACCGACGAGGACGGCGACCTCAGCGGTGAGCCCGACAAGGACGCCGCCCCCGGAAACCGCAGCTGATGCAGGAGGAGGCCCCCCGCGCACCCCGTCCCATCATCCTCGGCGTCGTCGGCGACTCCGCCGCAGGGAAGACCACGATCACCCGCGGCCTGGTGCGCCTGCTCGGCGAGGAGCACGTCACCCACGTGGCCGGCGACGACTATCACCGCTACGACCGCAAGCAGCGCGCGGAGCGCCAGATCACCCCGTTGCACCCCGACTGCAACTACATGGACATCATGGAGCAGGACTTCGGCCACCTGCGGGAGGGCCGGGCGGTCCTCAAGCCCGTCTACCAGCACAAGGACGGCACGTTCGGAGCGCCCGTCTACGTCAAGCCCAAGCAGTTCACGGTGATCGAGGGCCTGCTCGGCTACCACACCGAGGCCCTGTGCGACTGCTTCGACGTGCGCGTGTTCCTGGCTCCGCCGGAGGACCTGCGCCGCCAGTGGAAGGTCCAGCGCGACTGCTCGCGGCGCGGCTACACCACCGATCAGGTGCTCGAGGAGCTCGACCGCCGCGAGCCCGACTCGGCGGCGTTCATCCGCCCGCAGCAGCGCCGCGCCGACCTCGTCGTCTCCTTCCAGCCCGGCGATCGCTCCGACCAGGCGCACCTCGACGCGAAGATCGGGCTGCGCGAGGGGCTGACCCACCCGGACCTCTCGCCCTTCGTCGACGACAACGGCGGCCTGAGCCTCACGGAGCACCAGCACGAGCGCTCCGTGTGGGTCCCGGGGGACATCGATCCCGCACGTGGCGCCGAGATCGAGGAGGCGATCTGGGACCGGATGCACTTCGCCAGCCACCTGCGCTCCGAGCGCCTGGGCGAGTTCACGGTCGGCACCGAGCTCCTCCGCTCGGAGTCGCTGGCCCTCGTCCAGGTCCTGATCCTCTACCACCTCGTGACCGCCCGGGCGGCCGTCTCGCTCGGCGGCGAGGGCACGCGCAACGACAAGGCGACCGACGATGCGAGCGCGCCGGAGGCAGTGAAGGCCTGATCTCACCCATAGACCGTTGCTATGTATCAAATGATACATAGTGATTGCTTCGCCTGAGCCACCCGGCTATGACTGGGGGCGTGCTCGTACGCGACGGTATGAACGAGATCGTGGTCACGGTGGGCCCCGACCACACATTGCGCGAGGCCGCCCGCCGGATGCACGAGCGCAGCGTGGGCGCCGCCGTGGTCTTCGACACCGATCAGCCCGGCGCGGGGATCATCACCGAGCGCGACCTGCTCACGTCCACCGGGCTCGGACAGGACATCGACGAGGAGCTTGTGCGCGACCACCTGTCGACCCTGCTCGTGTATGCGGTGGCCGACTGGTCGCTGGAGCGGGCCGCCGAGGAGATGACCCGCGGCGGCTTCCGCCACGTGATCGTCATGGACGGCTCGGAGGTCGTGGGCATCCTCTCGATGCGCGACATCGTGCGCTGCTGGACGCAGGACGGCGCCAGTTGCGACGTGGCGGCGGTCGGGGCGGCGAGCGCATGACCCGCGTCCTCGTCGTGGCCAACCGGACCGCTGCCACGCCCAAGCTGCTCACTGCCGTCCGCGAGCGGGCGCAGCGCAGCCCGGCGACCTTCCATCTCGTCGTGCCCGCCACGCCGCGCGGCATGCATCGCATCGTCGACCCCGAGGTCAGCGGGCGCGACGCAGCGGAAGCGAACCTCCGCTTGGCGCTTCCGCTGCTCGAAGAGGCAGCGGACGGCCCGGTCGACGGCCACGTCGGCGACGCCGATCCGCTCATGGCGATCCAGGACGCGCTCCACGCGAGCGACTACGACGAGCTCATCATCTCCACCCTCCCTTCGCGCCTGTCGCGCTGGATGCACCTCGACCTGCCCAGCAAGGCGCGGGTCATCGGCCTGCCGGTGGTGCACGTCGAAGGCACCGCCGAGGAGACGGAAGCGGCCTGAGGCGGCTCAGGCGTGGCCGGGGACGGCGCTGGGAGCGAACGCCATGAACTCGGCCACCGCCGGGCGGACGGGGCCGACGGTGGAGCACAGCACCCACCAGCGGCGCGTGGCCGGAGGCTGGATCAGCGGAATCATCCCCAGCCACCCCGACTCCAGCTCGACCTGGACCGTGGCGCGGGAGATGAGCGAGACGCCCAGCCCCGCGCGGGCGGCCTGCTTGATCGCGCCGTTGGACCCCAGGGTCAGCGTCCGCGGCTCGAGCCCGGCGGCGGCGATGAACCGCTCGTTGAGGGCGCGCGTGCCCGAGGTCTCCTCGCGCAGCAGCCACGTGCGGTCGCCGAGCCGCTGGGCGGACATCGGCTCGCCGCGCGTGAGCGGATCATCGGGCGCGGTGACCAGCACGATCTCGTTGTCCATCAGCGGCACCGCCTCGAGCCGCCCCTCGGTGGGCGGCTGGCCGGTGATCGCCACGTCAGCTCGATGGTCGAGCACGGCTTCCAGCACCGCGGTGCTGTTACCGACCTCGAGCATCAACTCGAGCTCGCGGCGGCGCTCCGCGAACGCCTTCATCAGGGGCGGCACGAACGACTCGGCCGCCGTGGTGACGGCGATGATCCGCAGGCGCCGCTCAGCTCCCGCGGCAGCCTCGCGGGCGGCGTCGCGCCCCTCCGCGAGCAGGCCGATGACGTCGGCCGCGTAGGGCGCGAACGCCTCGCCGGCGGCGCTGAGCCGCACGCTGCGACCCGAACGCTCGAGCAGTTCCTCGCCGACCTCGCGGTTCAGCGCCGCCAGCGCCGCCGACACCGACGGCTGCGTAACGACCAGCGCGTCGGCCGCCGCCGTGATCGAGCCTCCGCGCACGACCGCGAGGAAGCTCGACAGTTGGGTGAGTGTTATCGCCACGTCGCTGCGGATGCTCGCACATGGGCGGCGCCTACTCGCGGGCCCCATCGGCCCGCGCAGTCGATCGTTCCGTTGACTCGAACGGGTGGATGGCGCCGCTGCGGTCGACGAGGTAGAGCGTGCCCTCGTAGGGAAACGCCTCATGTGCCTCGTAGCCCAGCGCCGATGCCGCCAGTGCGGTTCCGGCGATGCGGTAGACGTCGCGGACGACGCCGAGGTGGAACAGCGAGCGCGTCTCGCTCGTGTTGTCGCCGTCCCCGGCCCGCAGGGTGAGGTTCAGGTCGTCGCCACGCAGACCCTCCGCCGCGACCGCGATGGCGATGTTCTCCACCTCGTCCGAGGTGACCGCCGCGACGGCTCGCGCCCTGTCGATGGACAGGCGCCGGAGTACCTGCTGGTCGCTACCGTTCGCGACCACGACCGGCACTCGCTGCTCCTTCGCCCGGGTGACGTTCTTGGCCTCGCGGTCCAGCTCGACGGCGACCACGGGGATCCCGAGGTCGCGCAGGAGGCCGCAGAGACGCAGGCCGACCTGCCCGAGGCCGACGACGATCACATGGTCGCGGCGGGGGACGGCCGAGCGACCGACGATCCCGGTCAGGCGCGGGTCGAGGAGCCTGTTGACCAGCCCGGCCGTCAGCACCGCGGTGAACCCGAGCGTGAACAGGATCGCCACGGTGGAGAAGAGCTTGAACCAGTCCGCGCCCTCGTCCGCCGCAGCGCTCGGCCCCACGGTCACGGTCACCTTGGCGATGGAATAGAGGGCGTCGACGACCGAGAGACCGGCTGCGGCCATCGTCACCACGGTCTCCAGGACCAGTACGCCGAGGACGCCGAGCAGGCCGGCCACCAGGATCTGGGCGCTGGAGTCGAACGGGCGCACCAGCCCCCTCAGGCCGGTGGCGACCCTGCGCCGACGTCTTGGCGTGGACCACGTCTGCGCGATGTGCTGCGGCTCGTGGTCGATCGCCCTGACGCCGTCGGCGCCGTCGGCGCCGCGGACAACGGACAGCAGGCCGGGATCCAGGCAGGGCCCCGCGAACGCCGGCGCGACGACGTCGGCCATGGAGAGGACGTGCACGCTGTCGGCCCTGCGGCGCAGGTGCGCCGCGACGCCCCGGTCGAAGATCGTCACAAGCGCCGGGAGGTCGGGCCGGATGTGCGCGACGACAAGCGCGAGGCGCAGCGCCAGGTGATCGAGGC
Source organism: Solirubrobacteraceae bacterium (assembly GCA_037721455.1). Lineage (GTDB taxonomy): Bacteria > Actinomycetota > Thermoleophilia > Solirubrobacterales > Solirubrobacteraceae > Siliceabacter. The sequence continues at coordinate 4,647 of JBBJOB010000037.1, forward strand.
GCGAGGCCACGACGACCCGATCGACGGGGTCGGTCAGGGCGGCGCGGATCTCCTCGTCGCCCGGCTCGCTCAGCCGGCGGACCTGCGCTCCCCCAGCCCCCAGGGCACGCTCCGTGGCATCCGCCAGCCGTCCCTCGCCGATCAGCAGGACGCACGGGCGCCGCGAGATGGAACCGTCACCGGCTGAAGGAGCCTCCACGAGGCGTCAGTATCGCGCCCTTGAAAGGCGAGGCGCACCGCGTCGCGGCCACCCGCCATCGGGCGTCCGGGGATATGCTCGTCATGTCCAGCGATGGGAGGACGGGATGAGGCTGAAAAGTGGCCGGACGACGGGCCTGGCGTTGGCGGCCGGCGCAGTGGTCGCCGCGGGATGTGGCGACGAAGGCCCCAGCAGGGAGCGGTTCGGCCAGGAGGCGAACGCGATCTGCGAGCGCCACGCGGCTCCCATCAGGGAGGCCGCCGGGGATCTCCTGGAGGGTGACGAGCAGCCCGATCCGCAGGAGTTGAGGGAACTGGCCTGGGGGACTCTCATCCCCGAGTACAACGAGCAGGTCGGCGAACTGCAGGCGCTCGTCGAGCCACCGGACGAGCTGTCCGAGGAGTACCAGCGGTACCTGGACATGTCGGCCTCGACCCGCGAGGAGATCACGCAGGACCCGTCAGTGCTCGCCGACGCGGCCAACTTCGAGGAGGTCAACCGGCAGGCGGAGCAGCTCGGGCTCTCCTCCGACTGCCGCGTCGGGCCAGGCTGAGCCGGCGGAGGTCGGCCGAAGAGCCGCTCCGGCGTGCCTCAAGATCCGCGCGCCGTCATGAGGCGCGAAGGCACACCACAGCGTTGTGACCCCCGAACCCGAAGGCGTTGGAGATCGCGACCGCTCCGTCGGCCTTCTTCGCCTCGAGCGGGCGTGCCCGGGGCACGTAGTCGAGATCCATGCCCTCCTCCCGCTCCTCCCAGCCGACCGTCGGCGGAATCACGCCATCGCGGAGGGCGAGCAGGGTGAGGATCGCCTCGATCGCGCCGGCCGCGCCCAGGACATGGCCGGTCACCGACTTGGTCGAGGACACCGGAATCCGCCCGGCCGCGTCGCCGAGCGCCTTCACGAGCGCCATCGTCTCCGCACGATCGTTGAGCGGCGTCGAGGTGCCGTGGGCGTTGACGTAGTCCAGGTCTTCGGGCCCGAGGCCCGCATCCTCGAGCGCCCGCTCGATCGCCCGGGCCGCCCCGCTCCCCTCCGGCTGGGGCGCCGTGATGTGGTGCGCGTCGGAGGTGGCCCCGAAGCCGAGCACCTCGCCGAGCACCGGCCGGCCACGCCGGGCAGCGATCTCCGCGTCCTCGAGCACGAGCACGCCGGCCCCTTCGCCCATCACGAAGCCGTCGCGGCGTGCGTCGAAGGGACGGGAGATGCCCGACGGCGACAGCGCGCCCATGTTGTCGAACGCCGCCCGCGCGAGCGGGGTCAGGCCCGCTTCGGCCCCGCCGGTCACGACAGCGTCGGCCTCACCCGTGCGGATCAGGCGCGCGGCAGCGCCGATCGCGTCCGCGCCGGCCGCGCACGCCGAGGCCACACTGTGGGACGGGCCCCTCAACCCGTAGCGCAGCGCCAGCGTGCCCGCGCTCGCGTTGGGCATCATCATCGGCACGAGCGACGGGGAGACCCTCCCAGCGCCCTTCTCGCGCAGGACGTCCTGACCCGCTTCGACGGTGGCGATCCCGCCGACTCCGGTGGCGATGATGCAGCCGACGCGCTCTGGATCGATCGTCGGACCGTCCTCGAAGCCGGCCTGGGTGAGCGCCTCCTGCGCGGCCGCGACGGAGAGCTGGGTGAACCGATCGGCTCGCCGGGCCTCCTTCTTGGAGAGGAAGTCGCTCGCGGTGAACGCGTCGCAGCGGCCCTCGCCGTCCTCGATGCCCGACTCGCCGGCGACCCAGCGCTCCAAGCTGGTCTGGGCACCGACGCCCAGAGGCGTGACCGCCCCGACGCCCGTGATGACCACCCGACGGCGGCTCATCGCGCCTCGTCCAGTCCCCAGTCGACGACGACCGCGCCCCAGGTGAAGCCGGCCCCGAACGCCGCCAGGAGCAGCCGCTGCCCTGGGACGAGCGTGCCGTCGGCCTGGGCCTCGGCGAGAGCGATCGGGATCGTGGCCGCTGACGTGTTGGCGTACTCCGCGATGTAGTCGAGTACGCGCTCGGGCGCAAGCTCGAGCCGCTCGCCGACGGCGCGCAGGATACGCCGGTTCGCCTGGTGGTAGACGAAGAGGTCGACGTCGGCCAGCCCGATGCCCGCGCGCGCGAGCGCCTCCCCGGTCACCTCGCTGAGGCGGGCCACGGCGTTGTCGAAGGTCTCGCGCCCCTCCATGTGGAGCTTGGCCTCGTCCCGCTCGGCGAATATCAGGTCCGCCTGCCCGCCGTCCGCGCGCAGCACGGGGGTGCTCACCCGACCCGGCGGGTCGGTCGCCGTCATCACGACCGCCCCGGCGCCATCGCCGAAGAGCGCCGCGGTGCGCTTGTCGTCGGGGTCGGTGTACTGGAAGAGCGCGTCGGCCCCGATCACGAGCACGCGCTCCGCCGCGCCGGTCTCGATCTGCCCGCGCGCGACGGCGACCGCCGCGACGAACCCTGTGCAGGCCGCGCCCACATCGAACGCCCCCGCACGTCGGGCACCGAGCTCGGCGGCCACCAACGGCGCCGCGTCGGGGGTGATGTGGTCCTTGCTCGTGGTCGCGACGAGGACGAGGTCTACGTCACCCGGGTCGAGCTCTGCCCGGGCCAGTGCGGCGCCGCCGGCCTTCGCGGCCATGTCGATCAGCCGCTCGCCGGGAGCGAGGACATGGCGCCGGCTGATTCCCGTGCGCTTGACGATCCACTCCGGTTCCACCCCGAGGCGCTGCGCGATCACCGCGTTCTCGACGACCTGCTCGGGTACCGCCATCCCTGCCGCACCGATCGCCGCGCCGGCCACGGCGCGCTGCGAACCGAGCGCCGGGCGCTGTCGGACCGCCGCGTCAGGCATGTGTGGATCGTTCGTCTGCGTGCATGTGCCGCCTCCCTGGGTTCATCGTCTACCCGCGCGCCGCGTTCTTGATCAGTCCTTGCCGCCGACGAGGCGGTCGCGGGCGCGCTCGGCCATGCCGCGCTCTCCCCGCAGGCCGGACATGCGCTGGATGTCCTCGTTGACCTGGCGAAGGGTCTCGTGGAGGGCCCGGATCTCACCGGCGAGCTCACCGGTGGTGCGCTCGATCGTGGCCAGGCGCTCGTCGACCGGCGCGAGGGTCTCGTGCAGGGCGTCCAGCCGTGTTCCGAGATCCTCGTTGAGGCCCTCCAACGCGGGGAGCAGCTCGCTCAGCGGCTCGGTCTGCTCGCGGACGCGGGTCAGCTCCGAGCGGATCGCGCGCAACTCGGCCAGCTCGTCGAGTGCCTCCAGCACCCGCTCGGGCAGGCGCAGGGGCGCCAGCAGATTTCCCCATACCCCGCCTTGACCGGCCACCGAACGGACCCTACATCACGGTCCACCGCGCGCCGAAGTTCAGCCACGAGCCTCCAGCAGCGGACGGCACGGCGCCGGCTCTGGTTGACTGACCGCATGGCGCGTGCTCCTTGGGAGGTGAGGGCGGGATGACCCGCGTGGCGATCATCAACCGCGGCGAGGCCGCGGTGCGCCTGATCCGCGCGGTGCGCGAGCTCGACCTCGAGGACGGCGGCACGATGCGGACGATCGCCTTCCACACCAAGGCCGAGCGGCGGGCCATGTTCGTGCGCCAGGCCGATGAGTCCATGGTCATCGGTGCGGACGGGACCGACAGCCCCTACCTCGACCACGGCGAGCTCGAGCGCGCGCTGCGCGAGAGCGGGGCCGACGCGGCCTGGGTCGGCTGGGGCTTCGTCGCCGAGGACCCCGACTTCGCCGAGCTGTGCGCCCGCATCGGCGTCGCCTTCGTCGGCCCGCCGCCCGACGTCATGCGCCGCCTGGGCGACAAGGTCCAGGCCAAGGTGTTCGCGCAGCAGGCCGGCGTGCCGGTGGCCGCCTGGAGTCGCGGCCCGGTGGAAACGGTGGACGCCGCCGTCGAGCACGCCCGCGAGATCGGGTATCCGGTCATGATCAAGGCTGCGGCCGGGGGCGGCGGGCGGGGCATCCGCATGGCCGCCTGCGAAGACGAGCTGGCGCCGGCCTTCGAGAGCGCGCGTGCCGAGGCGCAGCGCTCCTTCGCCGACGCGACCATCTTCATCGAGCGCCTGATCACCGGCGCCCACCACGTCGAGGTCCAGGTCATCGCCGACCACCACGGCGCGGTCTGGGCCGCCGGCGTGCGGGACTGCTCGATCCAGCGTTGCAATCAGAAGGTGATCGAGGAGTCGGGCTCGCCGGCCCTCAGCGCCGAGCTGGAGGACGAGCTGCGGGCTGCGGCCGTCAACCTGGCCCGTTCGACGGGCTATCGCAACGCCGGCACCGTCGAGTTCCTCTATCAGCCTGACGAGAAGGCCTTCTCCTTCCTCGAGGTCAACCCGCGCCTTCAGGTCGAGCATCCCGTCACGGAGATGACGACGGGGCTCGACCTCGTCAAGCTCCAGCTCCACGTGGCCCTCGGCGGGCGCCTGGAGGGCGAGCCGCCGGCCGCGTCCGGTCACGCGATCGAGGCCCGGCTCAACGCCGAGGATCCCGAGCGGGGCTTCGCCCCCGCCCCCGGGACCGTCGAGCTCCTCAGGCTCCCCTCGGGGCCCGGGGTGCGGGTCGAGACGGGCGTCGAGGAGGGCGATGTCATCCCCACCGAGTACGACTCGATGGTCGCCAAGGTCATCGGCTGGGGGCGCGACCGCGCCGAGGCCAGGGCGCGGCTGTACCGCGCCCTGACGGAGACGACCGCGATCGTGCGTGGTGGGACGACGAACAAGTCCTTCCTGCTGGACCTGCTTCAGCGCCCGGAGATGATCGCCGGCACGGTCGACACTGGCTGGCTCGACCGCCTGGTCGCCTCGGGTGGCCACCTCCCGACCCGCCACGCCGATGTCGCCGTGCTGGCCGCCGCCATCGACGTCTACGACGCCGAGCAGCAGTTCGAGCGCGGCGGCTTCTATGCCACGGCCAGTCGCGGCCGGCCTCAGGCAAGGGAGGAGATCGGCCGGACGGTGGAGCTGCGCCACCGCGGGGAGATCTACCGTCTGGCGGTCGCCCAGACGGGCCCGCGTAGCTACAAGATCGAGGTTGATGGCGCGAGCATCGAGGTGGAGGTCGAGCCCCTGCGCCCCTTTGCGCGCCGACTCACCATCGCCGGGCGAGGCCTCAGGGTCGACTGCGTCACCGACGGCCCGGAGCACCTGGTGGAGGTCGAGGGCGTGGCCCATCGCGTGTCCCGGGACGAGGGGGGCGTGATCCGGGCTCCGGCGCCCGCGCTCGTCGTGGCCGTGAACGTGGCCGCCGGCGACGAGGTGGAGGCAGGGTCGCCGGTCGCGGTCCTGGAGGCGATGAAGATGGAGATGACGATCGTGGCCACGCACTCCGGCAAGGTGCGGGAGGTCCTCGTCGCGGGCAGCGTCCACGTCGAAGCGGGAACGCCGCTGCTGAGCGTGGAGCCCCAAGCGGTGGAGGGCGCGCCGGCGCCCGAGGCGCCGCGGATCGTCTTCGACGCGCTGGTGAGCCCCAGCGAGTCCGGCGCCCGCCTGCGCGCGCGCGAGCACCTGCACTCGCTGCGCAGCCTGATCCTGGGCTTCGACGTGACCGTGGAGGAGGCCCGCCAACTCGTGGCCGGGTTCGAGCGGGCCCGGGACGAGCTGCCTCCCGACGACCCCGAGGTGCTTCACGGCGAGCTCGAGATCCTCACGCTCTTCGCCGACCTGGCCGAGCTGTCGCGCAACTGGCCCGCGACGGAGCGGGAGGAGCTCGAGGAGGAGGAGGGCGAACGCGTCCGCAGCCCCCGCGAGCACTTCCGCTCCTATCTCCGCTCGCTCGATGTCGAGCGCGAGGGCCTCCCGGAGACCTTCCGGGCCAGGCTCGCCCGAGCGCTGGCCCGCTACGGCGTGCACGATCTCGAGCGCGGGCCCGAGCTCGAGGAGGCGATCTACCGGATCTTCCTCGCCCACCAGCGGGCGCCCTCACAGGTTCCGGCCGTGATGGCGCTCCTCGACCGACGCCTCCAGTACGCCGACGCGCTGCCCGAGCCGCTGCGCGACGCGTTCCACGAGACCCTCGACCGGTTGATCGTCGCCGCCCAGCTCCGCTATCCCGTGGTGGGCGAACTCGCCCGCAGCGTGCGGTTCCGGCTGTTCGACCAGCCCGTCATCGAGCAGGCACGCGAGCGGGTCTTCGCCGCCGTGCGAGAGCAGGTCAGCCTCCTGGCCGCCCATCCCGAGGCCCCGGACTACGCCGAGCGCATGGAGGCGCTCGTCGACACCCCGCAGCCCATCATCCGGCTGCTGGCGGAGCGCACCGGCGCGGCCCATGGCCACGAGCCGATGCTCGAGCTCCTCACCCGCCGCTACTACAAGATCCGCGCGCTCGAGGAGGTGGCGTTGCATGTCCGCGACGGACGGCAGTTGCTCACCGCCCGTTATGCGGCCGACGGGCCACATGTTGCGCTGATCACCACGCTCGCGGAGGCCTCGGAGCTGCCGGAGGCCGCCGCGGCCGTCGCCGCTCTGACGAGCGAGGCGCAGGGCTCGAAGGCCGTCGTGGACTTCTACCTTGCCTGGAGCGGCCCGCCGGCCGACGCCGACGCCATGGCCGCCGAGCTTCTCCCGGCCATCGACGCGGCGCAGTTGCCCCCGCCGGTGGGGCGCGTGGCGGTGGCGGTGAGCGGACGGGACGGCGCCGGCGCCGGCGTGCACTACTTCACCTTCCGTCGGGGCGAAGGGGGCTTCGAGGAGGACCGCGTCACCCGTGAGCTTCACCCGATGATCGCGCGACGCCTTCGTCTCTGGCGCCTGGCCAACTTCGACCTCGAGCGGCTGCCGGCGGTCGAGGACGTCCACCTCTTCCACGCCACCGCCCGCGAGAACCCGTCCGACGAGCGCCTCGTGGCCCTGGCCGAGGTGCGCGACCTCACGCCCGTGCGCGACGCGTCCGGCCGGCTCACCGCCGCACCCGAGCCCGAGCGCGTCCTCGCGGCATGCCTCGACAGCATCCGCCGCGTCCAGGCCCAGCGCCCCTCGAACAAGCGGCTGCACGCCAACCGGGTGCTCCTCCACGTCTGGCCCCCCCTGGAGGTCCCGCTCGACGAGCTGCTCGCCTTCACCGGGACGCTGGCTCCGATCACGACCGGACTGGGTCTCGAGGAGGTGTCGATCGAGGCGCGCGTCCCCGACCCCGCCGACGGCGAGCTGCGCCCCATGGCCCTGCGCTTCTCCTACCAGCCCGGCGCGGGGGTGGAGCTCTCCGTCACGCAGCCGCCGACCGAGCCTCTGGCGCCGCTGGACGAGTACGCCCAGAAGGTGCTGCGGGCGCGGCGCCGCGGGACGTTGTACCCCTACGAGCTGGTCCCGCTCCTGACCCGCGCGGGCGGGACGTTCACCGAGTACGACCTCGACGAGGACGGCCGCCTGGTGGAGGTCGAGCGCCCGTTCGGCGCCAACACCGCCGGGATCGTCGTGGGCGTCGTGCGGACGATCACCGACCGCTACCCCGAGGGGATGGCCCGCGTCGCCCTCTTCGGCGATCCGACCAAGGCGCTGGGGTCGATCGCCGAGCCCGAGGCCGTTCGGATCATGCGCGCCCTCGACCTCGCCGAGGAGATGCAGGTGCCCGTCGAGTGGCTCGCCGTGTCGGCCGGGGCGAAGATCTCGATGGAGAGCGGCACGGAGAACATGGACTGGATCTCGCGGGTGCTGCGCCGCCTGATCACGTTCACCCAGGCCCGCGGCGAGGTCAACGTGGTCGTCGCCGGGATCAACGTCGGGGCGCAGCCCTACTGGAACGCGGAGGCGACGATGCTCCTGCACACCCGGGGCATCCTGGTCATGACGCCCGACAGCGCCATGGTGCTCACCGGCAAGCAGGCGC
>JBBJOB010000241.1:0-3360 GCA_037721455.1 Solirubrobacteraceae bacterium
CGCGTCAGCGCGTCTGCGACCTGCTCCTGCTTGACGGCGAGCTGGCGCTCGTAGGGCAGCACCTGCCACGGGGCGCCGGGGTGGTCGGCCACGGGCGCGACGCGCTCGGGGCTCGGCTCGAGCACCTCGGTCACGTGCGCCTCGCCGTAGCCGCGCTTGCGCTTGGTCACCACCGCGCGCACGCGGTCGCCCGGGATCGCGCCCTGCACGAAGAGCACGAAGCCCTCGTGGCGCGCGACGCCCCGCCCGCCGAACGCGAGCGCGTCGACGCGCAGGTCGAGCTCCTGGCCGCGCTCGGGGCGCGGAGGTCGGGTGGCGGCCTGCCCAGCGGTCACCGAGGGGAGGGTAGGCGCGCATCGACGATCACACGCGTGCCCCGCGCGGGGACCGAGGTGACCCTGCGCCGCCGTGGGCGCTCATGGCGAGAGCCGACGGCCCGCAGGGCCACCCCGGTGAAGACGGCCTTGAGTACCTCCTGCATCTCCAGGTTGGCGAAGGTGGCGCCGATGCAGCGACGGATCCCGCCGCCGAAGGGCAGCCAGGTGTAGCTGTCAGGCCAGTTGCTTCTCCACGGCCGCGAGGACAGTCTTGCGGTTGGCGTTGCGCTTCTCGTGGTCGCGGACCTTGCGCAGCTCGGCGGGCGAGAGCTCGTCGAGGCGGTCGGTGACCTGCGCGGCGGTGAGGTTCTCGTAGTCGGTGATGGGGAAGCTCGGCCCCAGGCCCGCGGCGCGGCGGGCGCGGTCGACCTCCTTGAGGACGCGGTCGGTCCCCGGCGCCTTACGCGCGCGGCCCGCGGCGGTGCGCGCGGTGTCCTCGATCGTGTCGCGCCCACGGGTGAGCAGCTGCTCGATCTCGTCGAGGAGGTCCCGCGTCTGCTGACGGCCCGAGTTGACCAGGCGGGTGACGATGTCCTGCGCGTCGTCGGCGGTCACCTTGCCGCGGCGCACCGCGTCGTCCATCGCCTCCTGGAGGCGCTCGCCGGTGATGACGACGCCCTCGGCGAGGGTGGCGCGCAGCGCCGAGAGGTTGGCCAGCGCGGCCTCCTCGCGCTGCTGCTGGTTGCGCCCGCCGGCGCTGCTGGCGGAGCGCGACTGGCTCGTGCGCGAGCCGCCGGCGCGAGCGCCGCTCGAGCGCGCCGATGTCGAGCGTGATCCGCCGGCGCGTGAGGACGCCGAACGCGACGTGGAGCCGCCGCTCGACGAGGATTTGCGGGTCGTGCTCTTGGACGTTGACGACGAGCGCTTGCCCTGCGACGAGCCGCTGCGCTTCTGCTGGGGCATGACCGTCCCTCCTGGTGGATTCCCACTCTTCCCATTTCCCGCTCCCGGCGCGCGCGAACCTCAGGCCTCGTCGACGAGCAGCTCGAGCAGTGCCTTCTGCACGTGGCGGCGGTTCTCGGCCTGGTCCCAGATGCGCTGGCGCGCGCCGTAGAGGACCTGCGCGGTGATCTCCTCGCCGGGATGGGCGGGCAGGCAGTGCAGCGCTATGGCGCCCTCAGCAGCGGCGTCCAGCAGCGCGTCGTCGAGGCGGTAGGGCGCCAGCGCGCGACGGCGCTCATCTGCGGTGGCCTCGTCGCCCATGGAGACCCACACGTCGGCGTAGACGGCATGCGCGTCCCGCACCGCCTCGCCCGGGTCGCGCACCAGGGTCGCCCCAGGTGCGTCGGTCAGCTCGAAGCCCGCGGGAGAGGCGACCACGACCTCCACCCCGGCCGCGGCGCCCAGGAGCGCGAGCGAGCGGGCGACGTTGTTGCCGTCGCCGACGTAGGCCAGACGCAGGCCCTCCAGCGTGCCGAACGCCTCGCGCAGCGTGAGCAGGTCGGCCAGGGCCTGGCACGGGTGGTGTCCGGCGGTGAGCATGTTGACCACGGGCACCGTCGCGTGCTGCGCGAGCTCGCGCAGGTCCTCGTCGGGCCCGGTGCGCACGCCGATGGCGGCCACGTGGCGGGAGAGCACGCGCGCCGTGTCGCCCAGCGACTCGCCGCGACTGACCTGCAGCTCGCCCGCGCGCAGGACGATCGGGTGGCCGCCCAGCTCGACGATGCCCGCCTCGAAGGACAGTCGGGTGCGCGTGGAGGGCCGCTCGAAGACCAACGCCACGCTGCGCCCGGCCAGCACCCGGGAGGACAGCGGTGCGTCCTTCAAAGCGGCGGCGCGGTCCAGCAGCGCGGCCAGGTCGCCGGCGTCGAGCTCACCGCCCGTGAGCAGGTGGCGGGGCATGGGCGGGCGAGGCTATACGTGCGAGCGGTGCGCGTGCTCACCTGGAACCTCTTCCACGGCCGCGCGGTCCCCGCCGCGGGTCGCCCGCTGGAGCGCGAGTTCGCCGCCGCGCTGGCCGGGTGGGACTGGGATGTCGCGCTGTTGCAGGAGGTCCCGTCGTGGTGGCCACCGGCGCTGGCGCGGGCGTGCGATGCCCACGCGCGCTTCGCGCTGACCTCGCGCAACTCGCTGGCGCCGGTGCGGCGGGCCACATCGCGCGCCGGTGGCCCGACATGATCAAGAGCAACGGCGGGGGCGCCAACACGATCCTCGTGCGGGGCGGCGCGCCGGTGGAGCACCGCGAGGCGCAGCTGCGCCGCCGGCCCGAGCGGCGCGTCGTGCACGCCGTACGCCTGGCCGGCGGGCCGTGGGTGGCCAACCTGCACGCCCAGGTGCGCCCGCACAGCGCGGCGCGGGCGGACATCGCGGCGGCGGCGACCGCCGTGCACGGGTGGCGGAACGGCGGCGACGCGGTGCTGGGCGGCGACCTCAACGTGCCCGACCCGGCGCCGGCCGGGTTCGCCCACCTGGGCGGCCGGGGCGTCGACCACGTCTTCGCCGTAGGCCTCGTTGCCGCCGCGCCGACACGGGTGCTCGATCGCGGGCGCCTCTCCGACCACGCGCCGATCATCGTGGAGGCTGAACCGGAGGTGCCGGTGCGCGCGTAGGCTTGGACGATGAGACGAACGCTGAGCATCCTCCTGGCCGCCGGCCTTCTGGCCGGCTGTGGCGGCGGCGACGACGAGCCCGCCGCGGGCGGGGGCGCCGGCAACGGCGCGGAGTCCGGGAGCGCCCCGCCCGCCGAAGGCGAGGGGGTGCAGGTCGCCATGGAGGGGATCGCCTACGCACCCACGGAGGTCGAGGTGCGCGTCGGCCAGTCCGTGACCTGGACCAACAACGACGAGGTCATGCACGACGTCATCGCGTCAGGCGGAGAGTTCGAGTCAGAGCTGTTCGGTGAGGGCGAGACCTACTCGTTCACCCCGACCGAGCCGGGCACGATCGACTACGTGTGCTCGATCCACCCGAACATGACCGCGAGCATCACCGTCGTCGAGTAGTTCGCGCGTCGCCGCCGAGCAAGAGGCGATGACGAGCCGGT
>JBBJOB010000242.1:0-3355 GCA_037721455.1 Solirubrobacteraceae bacterium
CCACCAACCAGTTCAAGAACGGCAACCACATCGAGGTGGAGGGGACGATCTTCAAGGTCGTCGACTCCCAGCACGTCAAGCCCGGCAAGGGCGCGGCGTTCGTGCGGACGAAGTTGCGCCGGGCGGCCGACGGGGCGGTGATCGACCGCACGTTCCGGGCGGGGGAGAAGTTCCGCTCCGTGCGCACCGAGGCGCGCAAGATGCAGTTCCTCTACGCCGACGGGACCGAGGCGCACTTCATGGACACCTCGTCCTACGAGCAGATGGCCGTGCCGCAGGAGTCCGTCCAGGACGCGCTGCGCTGGACGCGGCCCAGCGACGAGGTCGACGTGCTGTTCATCGACGACCGCCCCTCGGACCTGCAGCTTCCCTCCTCGGTCGAGCTCGAGGTGACCCAGACCGATCCGGGCCTGAAGGGCGACACGGTCTCCGGCGGGGGCAACAAGCCGGCCACGCTGGAGACGGGCGCGAAGATCCAGGTGCCGCTCTTCGTGGACGTCGGCGACCGAGTGAAGGTCCAGACTTCCTCGGGCGAGTACATGGCGCGGGCCTGAGGTCCGGCGCGTGTCGCCCGGGCGCTGAGCGCCTGCGCGGGCCGCGCGCGTAGGCTCATTGCGTGTCCCGCCGCTCCGAGCAGCGCCGCCAGGCGGTCTTCGCCCTCTACCAGCACGACCTGACCGGCCGGCCGCTGGACGACGTCTTCCCGCGCGACGCCCGCTCGTTCACCCGCGCGCTCGCGCACGCGACGGCCGACAACATCGAGGAGGCCGACGGGCTGCTGGAGCGCCACGCGCACGGCTGGACGGTCACCCGCATCGCGCCCCTCGAGCGAGCGATCCTGCGCACGGCCATCGTGGAGATGCTCCACCCCGACGCAATTCCCGGCGACGAGCCGATCCCCCCCGAGGGCGCGATCGACGAGGCGGTCGAGACGGCCAAGACGTTCTGCGGCGCCGACGCGCCGGGCTTCGTCAACGGCATCCTGGCCGCGGTCCTGCGCGCGGAGACGGCGCGGTCGTGAGCGACCATCCCGGAGAGGCCGACGAGCTCGACACCCTCGTGCAGCGCCTGGACCGCGCCGCCGAGCAGCTTCGCAGCGGTGACCTGAGCGCCGACGCCGCCGCGTCACTGGTGGAGGAGTGCGCCGGCCTGGCCTCCCAGGCATCGGCCGAGCTAGAGCGCCGGGCCCGCGCGGCGGGGCGCGAGCCGATTCCCGGACAGGACCGGCTGCTATGAGTGGCCGCGGAGCCCAGCGCGCGGCCGTGCCGGCCGCCCGGCCGGGCGCGGTGGCCCGCGCCCCCTACCCCGACGCCCTGCGCACCACCGTCGACGCCTACCTCGCGCAGATGCGCTTCGGCCCGCCCAGCGGCTCCACCCGCGGCCTCGAGGAGGCCATGTACTACTCGCTGCTGGCCGGCGGCAAGCGGATCCGCCCCGTCCTCTCCCTGGCCACCGCCCGGGCCATCCAGTGCGACGAGCGCGAGGTGCTGCCCTTCGCCGCCGCGGTCGAGCTGATCCACACCTACTCGCTCATCCATGACGACCTGCCGGCCATGGACGACGACGACCTGCGCCGCGGGCGCCCCACCAACCACAAGGTCTTCGGGGAGGACGTCGCCATCCTGGCCGGCGACGGCCTCTACGCAGAGGCCTTCCGCCATGTGCTCGTCCACCAGGAGGGGACGCCCCAGGACGTCCTGCGTGCAGTCGGCCACCTGGCCGCGTCCACCGGCGTGGACGGCATGGTGGGCGGCCAGTACCTCGACGTGGACGGCTGTGCGCCCGCCGGCGCCGACGGCCTGCGCGAGGTCCACACCCTCAAGACCGGCCGGCTCATCTGCGCGTCGGTGGAGGGCGTGCTGCTGCTCGCCGGCGCCCCGGCGGCTGTCACAATGGCCTTTCGCAGCTTCGCGGCCGAGCTCGGCGTGCTGTTCCAGATCGTCGACGACATCCTCGACGTGACCGGGACCGACGACGCGCTGGGCAAGCCGAGAGGCAGCGATGAGCGCCACGGCAAGCGCACCTACGTCAGCGAGCACGGGCTGGCGGGCGCCCGCGAGCTGGCGGCACAGTCCCACCACAGCGTGCGGGCGGCCCTCGCCCAGGCGGCCCCCGGGAGTGCGCCGGAGCTCGAGCAGATCACCGACTTCATCCTGACCCGCCAGGACTAGGCTGTCCGTATCCCCATCATGAACACGGACCCGCACCGACTTCTCGATCGCATCGACCGCCCGCAGGACCTCCACGGCCTCAGCGAGGACGCGCTCGCCCGGGTCGCCCAGGAGGTCCGCGAGCACATCATCGACACGGTCGGCGAGATCGGCGGGCACTTCGGGGCCAACCTGGGCACGTGCGAGCTGGCCGTCGCGCTGCACTCGCTGCTGGACTCCCCGCGCGACAAGATCCTGTGGGACGTCGGCCACCAGGCCTATCCCCACAAGGTGCTCACGGGCCGGCGCGAGGGCCTGGCCACCATCCGCCAGTACGAGGGTCTGGCGCCCTTCTGCTCGATCGACGAGAGCGAGCACGACATCATGGGCGCCGGCCATGCCTCCACCTCCATCGGCTACGCGGTCGGGCTCAAGGAGGCCATGATCCGCCGCGGTCGGCCCGACGCGGGCAAGGTGGTCGCCGTGGCCGGCGACGGCGCGATGACCGGCGGCGTGGCCTTCGAGGCCATCTCGCAGGCCGGCGGGCTGGGAACCCCGATCGTCGTCGTGCTCAACGACAACGGCATGTCCATCTCGCCCAACGTCGGCGCGCTGAGCGCCTCGTTCAACCGCATGCGCCTCAACCCCCGCCTCTGGCACGCGCGCGAGGAGGTCGAGAAGAACCTCGCGGAGCTGCCCGGCCGCGTCGGTCACGCCTTCGAGCGCCTGGGCCCCCAGCTCAAGGAGTCGATCAAGGCCTTCTGGGCGCCCAACCTGTGGTGGGAGGAGCTCGGCTGGGCCTACATGGGCGTCGTCGACGGCCACGACACCCGCACGTTGCGCAGCGCGCTGCGCCACGCCCTGGCCGCCCAGCGCCCGGTGGTCGTCCACGTGGCCACCGTGAAGGGCAAGGGCTTTGCCCCCGCCGAGGACGGCGGCCTGGAGGGCATGGAGAAGTGGCACGCCGCCAAGCCCAAGTCGATCGCCAACCGCGTGCCCGCGACGGTCAAGGCGGTCCCCGCCGGGAAGGACGCCAACCCGGCGCCGGCGCAGTACACGAAGGTCTTCGGCGACGCCCTGGTGGCCGAGTGCCGCCGCGACCCGCGGGTCCTCGGGATCACCGCCGCGATGAACTCCGGGACGGGGCTGAACATCCTCCAGAAGGCGATGCCCGAGCGATACTACGACGTGGGCATCGCCGAGCA
>JBBJOB010000038.1:0-12597 GCA_037721455.1 Solirubrobacteraceae bacterium
CGTGCGAGGAGGGCGTGCCGGTGGACCTCGCGCTGGCCGAGGAGGCGCTGCAACGCCGGGCGCTGCGCTACGACAAGGGCGGCGACCAGCACTACGACCTCATCTCGGCCTGGATCAAGGCCACGCGCGCGTCGGACCCGGACGCATCGCTGTACTACCTGGCAGTGATGCTCGAGGGGGGCGAGGACCCGCGGTTCATCGCCCGGCGCATGATCATCCTGGCCTCCGAGGACATCGGCAACGCCGATCCTCAGGCCCTGTCGCTCGCCGTCGCCGCGGCCCACGCGGTCGAGCACGTCGGCCTGCCCGAGGGCCAGCACGCACTGGCTCAGGCCGCTGTCTACCTCTCGCTGGCGCCCAAGTCCGACGCGGCCTACCAGGCCATCGCCGCCGCCCGTCGCCACGTGCGCGAGCACGGCGCAGCGACGCCGCCGGCGGCGCTGCGCTCGGGCGCCTACCCGGGCGCGGCCCAGCTCGGCCGGGGCGTGGGCTACGACCACCCCCACGACCACCCCGGCCACGTCGCGCCCCAGCGGGTCTTGCCCGAGGGGCTGGGGGACGTGCGCTTCTATGAGCCCGACGAGCAGGAGGCCACCCTGCGCGACCGGGCCGAGGAGCTGCGCCGCCTGCGCGGGGACTAGCGGCGCAAGTTCCCACCCGCTTCACACGCCCTTCAGGGTTCGCTCGCCATGCTGCGGACCGTGCGGCGAACCGCGCGCACCGCCACGCGCACCGAGCCGCCTGATTGAATCGCGGGCATGCCCAGCGCCGAGCGCCTCGAGGCGCGCAGCCCCATCGACGGCTCCCTGCTGGGCACCGTCGTGGCCACGCGGCCCGAGACCGTACCCGCCGCCATCGCCACCGCGGCCGAGGTGCAGCCGCTGTGGGCCGCGCTGCGCCTGCGCGACCGCGCGCGCTACCTGCGCCGGGCGGCACAGGCGGTCATCGACGAGCTCGACGAGCTGTCGACTCTCCTGGTGCGCGAGCAGGGGCGCCCGTGCGCCGAGGTGCTCACCCAGGAGCTGCTGCCCTCCATCGACACGCTGCAGTGGCTGGCCGAGCAGGGCCCCCGCGTGCTGGGGCCCCAGCGCATCGGGCTGTCGCGCACCGTCTTCCCGACCAAGCGCGCACGGCTGACCTTCGAGCCGCTGGGCGTCACCGCGGTGCTGACGCCGGGCGCCGAGCCGTGGCACGCGCCGCTGGGCGACGTGGCCGTAGCGCTGCTGGGGGGCAACGGGGTCGTCCTGACGCCCTCCTCGCAGGCCGGGCTGGCGGCGGAGCGGATCGCGCGGGTCTTCGCGCGCGCCGGGCTCCCCGAGGGGCTGCTGCAGATCGTCCACGGAGGCGCCGACACCGCCCGCGCGCTCATCGAGGGGCCGGTGGCCCAGGTCGTCTTCACCGGCTCGGCGGAGGCCGGGCGCGCCGTGGGCGAGATCTGCGCGCGGCGCTACAAGCGCACGACCCTGGAGGCCGGAGGTCACGACGCCCTGCTGGTGCTGCGCGGCGCCAACGTCGACCGCGCCATCCGCGGCGCCGCCTGGGGGGCCTTCGCCAATGCCGGGCAGTCGCCGGGCAGCGTCAAGCGCGCCTTCGTGGGTCCCGAGGCGGTGCAGCGCTTCACCGACGGGGTGATCGAGGCGGCGCGGGCGCTGCGCGTGGGCGACCCCGCACGGGCCACGACGGACGTCGGGCCACTGCTGACCGTCGAGCGCCTGGACGCGCTGCGCGCGCTCGTCGACGAGGCGGTGGACGCGGGCGCCACGCTGGCCTGCGGCGGGCCGCTGGAGCGGGAGGCCGGCGCCTGGTGGGCGCCCACGGTGCTCACCGATGTGCCGCCCGACGTGCGGCTGTGGCGGGAGGCCGCACCGGGTCCCGTGCTCGCGGTCGCGCCGGTGTCCGGCGAGCGTGAGGCCATCGCGCGGGCCAACGAGGGCGAGGCCGGCCTGGGGGCCTCGGTGTGGATCGGCGACCTCCACCAGGGTCGGCGCATCGCCCACGAGCTGCGCGCCGGGATGGTGTGGCTCAACGACCACCTTCCCAGCAGGACCGCGCCCTCGCTGCCCTGGGGCGGCGTGGGCAGCTCGGGCGTCGGTCGCTCCCGCGGGGCCCAGGCCCTGCACGCCGCGGTCGAGCCCAAGCTCGTCACATGGGACCCCACCGCGGCGCGCCCGGTGCGCTGGCACCCCTATGACCAGGCGCTCGTCGAAGCCGGGCGGGCCGTCGCCCGGCTGCGCAGCGCACGCGACCGCGACCGCGAGCGCGCCCTGCGCAGCGGCGCGGCGCCGCTGGCCCGCGTGGCCGTCCGGACGCTGCGCGCGGCACGCAGACGATGAGCTCGGCCGCTACGCGGCGCGGGCCTGCGGGATGTAGCGCAGGCGACCGGGCATGAATGGGACGAGCAGCCGCTTGGCGTACTCCGCGCCGCCGGCCAGCGCGAGACCGCGCAGCGGATCCCAGCGCAGGCCGTACTGGCGGCGCAGGTCGCCGGGCAGCAGGCCGACCGTGATCTGGTTGACCAGCTCGACGAGCGGCCGTGCGACCAGCGGCGCGGGCGGGTGCATGACGATCTCCGTGGCCAGCTCGCGCGCCTGATCGGTGACCACCAGGTCGCCGCTCGCGACCATTCCGTCCACGTAGGCGCGGAAGTCGCGCCAGCCGGCGGGCATGTCGTCGTCGGCCAAGCCGAACAGCCGCCCGACGACGCGATAGTCAGCCCACAGCGCCTCGCGCTGCGCCGGGCTCAGGCCGCGCACGGACTTCTCGTAGACCAGGGCCGCCGAGTCGACCAGCGAGGCCAGCACCCACAGCAGCAGCTCGGGGTCATCGGCGCGGTAGGGCGTCCCCGCGGGGAAGCGCCCGGCCGCCTCGCGCGTCTGGCCCCGCACGGTGGCGTGCATGGCGCGCACCCGCGCGGTGACCCGGTCGGCGGGGCCGCGCTCCTCGCCCCAGGCGATGAGGTCGAGCACCTCGCCGGTGCGCCGCAGGCGCGCGTAGGGGTCGTCCAGCGCGCCGGTGTGGGCGAAGAAGCCGGCGAAGGCCACCGGGTGGGCGGCCATCATCAACAAGGCCCTCGGGCCGCTGAAGGCGACCGCGTACTCGCCGATGACGCGGCGCAGCATGGAGTCGTCGGTGAAGTAACCCTCAGCCATGTGCCTGAATGTACGGGCGTGCGCCGCGCAGGGTTTAGGGTCCGTGCACTTGTTCTTGGACGGGCCCTACGCTGGACGCCATGCCCGCCCAGGCCTACGCTGGCAAGGAATGCGTCTGCCAGTTCCGTCGTGGGATCTGCGACCAGACGTGCGTGCGCGACATGCTCGACACGCCGTTCTACATCGCCTGCCTCAAGCTCAGCGGGCGGCGCTGCGTCGTGGTCGGCGGCGGGACCATCGGGCTGGAGAAGGTCGAGGGCCTGCTGGCCTGCGACGCCGATGTCGTGCTGGTCGCGCCCGAGGCGGTGCCCGAGCTGGCGGACCTGGCAGCCGAGGGCTCAATCGCCTGGGAGCGGCGCGAGTACGCAACCGAGGACCTCGAGCGCACGTTCATGGTCATCGCCTCCACCGACGACACCGGCGTGAACATCGCGGTCTACGACGACGCCGAGCACCGGGCCATGCTGGTCAACGTCGTCGACGTGCCGCCGCTGTGCAACTTCATCCTCCCCGCGATCGTCCGCACCGGCCCGCTGGCCATCGCGATCTCCACCGCGGGTGCCTCGCCGGCCCTGGCCAAACGCATGAAGGCCGAGGTCGGCGAGCTGTTCGGGGAGGAGTACGCGCGCCTGGCCGTGATGCTCAACGACGCGCGCGGCTGGGCCAAGGGCACGTTGCCCACCTACCAGGACCGCAAGGCCTTCTTCGAGGGGATCGTCAACGGGAACCCGGACCCGGTCGCGCTCTTGCGCGACGGCCGCGACGCCGAGGTGCTGTCGCTCATCGAGGCGGCCCAGCGGGTCCACGCTGCGGCGTGAGCACCCACGGGCAGAGTACTTCGGGCACAGGCGAGGCGCCGCTCACCCACCTCGACGCCCGTGGCCGCGCGCGCATGGTCGACGTGGGCGGCAAGCCCACCACCCAGCGCCGCGCGGTCGCCCGCGCCGTGGTGCGCATGACGCCGGCGACCGCGCAGCGCCTGGTGGCGCGAGACGTGCCCAAGGGCGACGTGCTGGCCACCGCGCGCATCGCCGGCATCCAGGCGGCCAAGCGCACCAGCGAGCTGATCCCCCTGTGCCACGCGCTGCCGTTGAGCAGCGTGAGTATCGAGGAGGCGGTCGACGCCGCCGCGGGCACGTTGACCCTGGTCGCGCAGGCAAGTACCACGGCCCAGACGGGGGTGGAGATGGAGGCGCTGACCGCCGCATCGGTGGCCGCGCTGACCGTCTACGACATGCTCAAGGCGCTGGAGCGCGGGATCGAGATCGCCTCCGTCGTGCTGCTGGAGAAGAGCGGCGGCGAGAGCGGCGACTGGCGGCGCGAGGAGTAGGCGCCGTGCGCGCGGCAATCCTGACCATCTCCACCTCCGTCGCGCGCGGGACCCGCGAGGACCGCTCGGGCGATGCGCTGGCGCGGCTCGCAGGCGAGGCCGGCGCGCAGATCGCCGCCCGCGACGTCGTCGCCGACGACCCGGCTGCGATCGAGGCGGTGCTGCGCCGCCACGTCGCCGACGCGGTCGACCTCATCTTCACCACCGGCGGCACCGGCCTGACCCCGGATGACGCGACGCCGGAGGCCACCCGCGCGGTGATCGAGCGCGACGCGCCCGGCTTCGCCGAGGCCATGCGCGCCGAGTCGATCCGCCGCACGCCGATGGGCATCCTCAGCCGCGGCGTCGCCGGCATAGCCGGGCGCACGCTGATCGTCAACTTCCCCGGCAACCCCAAGGCGATCGAGGAGACCTTCCCGGTGCTCGCGCCCACCCTCACCCACGTCGTCGAGACGCTGGGCGGGCGCTCGGTGCACTAGCGGGTCAGGCGACGATGGGCGGAATGTGATCGCCGACCTGTTGCAATCTTGTCTACGCTCATGCAACACGTGTCTACGTCAACGACCATCAGGATCCGAGAGACCACCCACCGCGCGCTGAGCGAGCTGGCGCACCGACGGGGGAGTTCGATCACCGAGGTGGTCGATCAGCTCGTCGAGCGGGCAGAGACCGACGCGATGTTCGACGCCCATAACGAGGCAATGGCTACGGGAACGGCTCAGCACCTCGAGGGCACCCTGATGGACGGGCTCGAGGATGACCCGTGGCCGGTCGACGAGCACGGCCGGCCGGCGCGCTGACGGGTGGCTGCTCCCGCGCGCGGCGAGGTCTGGCTGGCAGATCTGGACCCGGTCACCGGCAGCGAGCAGGCCGGCACACGCCCGGTTCTGGTGCTGTCCGCGGGCCGCTTCAACCGCGGAAGCATCGTCGTCGCTGCTCCGCTGACCCGCACTGACCGCGGGACGCCGCTCCGCGTGCGCGTGCAACCGCCCGAAGGCGGGCTGAGCGCCACGAGCTTCGTGATGTGCGAGCAGCTGCGCGCGTTATCGCGACGGCGGCTGCTCCGTCAATGGGGCGCCGTCGAGCCCGAGACGATGCGCGCCGTCGCCGTCCGCCTCCGTCGCCTGCTGCCCGATGACGGCTGATCTCGCCCTCGAGCTGCGCGGCCTGGGCCGGCGCTACGGCGAGCGGCCGGCGCTCCAGGACGTGACGCTGGACCTACAGGCCGGGCGCACGCTCGTGGTCTTCGGCCCCAACGGAGCGGGGAAGACGACGCTGCTGCGGGTTCTGGCCGGGCTGCTGCGCCCCCACGAGGGCGACGTGCGCGTACTCGGGGCGCGGCTGCCCGACGAGGGGTGGCGGGCGCGTGGGCGCGTCGGGCTGCTCACCCACGAGCCGTTGCTCTACCGCGAGCTGTCGGCGCGCGAGAACCTGCGCTTCCACGCGCGGCTGCACGGCGTGGCTCCGGGCCGGGTGGACGAGGCGCTGGAGGCGGTGGCGCTGCGCGTGCGGGCCGACGACCCGATCGCCGAGCTGTCGCGCGGGATGGTCCAGCGCGCGGCGGTGGCCCGCGCGGTCCTGCACGACCCGGCGCTGCTGCTGCTCGACGAGCCACTGGCCAACCTCGATCCGGCGGCCGCCGAGGTGCTCGAGCCGCTGATCGGGCGCTCCAGCGGGCGCACCCGCGTCGTCACGAGCCATGATCCGGCCGGCGGGCTGGCCGAGGGCGACATCGCGCTGGGGCTGCGCGGCGGGCGGGTGGCGCTGCTCGCACCGGTGGCCGAGATCGACGAGCGGCGCGTGCGGGAGCTGTACACGTGAGGCGGGCGGTCGGCGCGCTGCTGCGCAAGGACCTCCTGGTCGAGCTGCGCACCAAGGAGGCCGTGCCGGCGATGGCGCTGTTCTCGATCAGCACCTTCGTGGTCTTCCACTTCGGGCTGGACCGCTCGAGCCTCGACGGCAGCCTGGCCGCCGGGGTCCTATGGGTCACGCTCCTGTTCGCGGCGGTGCTGGGCATCAACCGGCTGTTCGTGGCCGAGGTCGAGCAGGGCGGCTTCGACGGCTTCCTGCTCGCGCCCGTGGACCGCACCTCGCTGCTGGTGGCCAAGGCGCTCGCCCTGCTGGCCTTTCTCGTGCTCGTGCAGCTCATCGCGATCCCGGCCTTCGCGTTCCTCCTGCTGGGCCCCAGCCTGTGGCAGGCGCTGCCCGAGCTGCTGGCCGTGACGGCCCTGGCCGATGTCGGCCTTGCCGTGATCGGGACGCTGGTAAGCGCGATCGCCATCCGCACCCGGGCCCGCGACCTGATCGTCCCCATCCTGCTGCTGCCCCTGCTGATCCCGGTCGTGCTGGCCGCGGCGCAGGCCACCGCGCCACTTCTGAGCGTGGACGGCGCGGGGCCGCTCCCCGGGCGCTGGCTGGCCATCCTGGCGATCTATGATGGAGTCTTCGGTCTGCTCGCCTATGCGATCTTCGACTTCCTCCTGGAGGACTGAATGACCTACGGCAAGGGCCTTCGCCCACTCGCCGCCCTGACAGCCCTGACCCTGACCGCCGCGTTCGCGCTGGTGTTCTTCTTCGCGCCGCTGGACGCCGACCAGGGGTTCGTGCAGAAGATCTTCTACGTGCACGTGCCGATCGGCATCGTGGCGCTCGTGGGGTTCATGGCCGGCGGGGTCTTCGCCATCCAGCACCTGCGCACCCGCGACCCGCGCCACGACCTGCGCTCCTACGTGGCCATCCACATCGCCATCGTGCTCGCACTGGGAACGCTGGTCACCGGTTCGATCTGGGCCAAGGCGTCGTGGGGTTCGTGGTGGGTGTGGCAGGAGCCGATGCTCGTGTCGTTCCTCATCGCCTTCCTGCTCTACGCCTGTTACACGCCGCTGCGCTTCTCGATCGAGGACAAGGAGCGCCAGGCGCGCTACGCGTCGGTGTTCGCGATCGTGGCCGGCGCGTTCGTGCCGCTGAACTTCGCGGCCGTGCGCATGGCCGAGGCCTACATCCACCCGCGCACGTTCGCGACCACGGGCGGTGGGATGCCCGGCGACATGCTCCTCACCTTCCTGGTCGCGCTGGCCGGGATCGGCCTGCTCTTCGTGACGCTGTGGAAGTACGAGATGGCCTCCAAGAACGCAACCTTCAAGCTGCGCGCTCTGCGGCGTACCCTGGCCGGCGACGAGCTCGCCCCCGTCCGGCGCAGCGCGGCACCGACCCTCTGATGCTGCCCGCGCTGCCCCTCGACGAGGCCGGCCCCTACGTCGCAGCCGCCTACCTGGTCTTCTTCGCGCTGGTGCTGATCTACGTGGCCATCATGGCCGCCAAGCTGGGGCGCATAGAGCGTGACCTGACCGAGCTGACCGAGCTCGCCGAGCGCCGCGAGGCCGACGAAACCGCAGCCGACGAGCACGAGCACGAGAGGGTGGGCGCCACCCGTGAGTGAGCTGCTGGCCCTCGGCGTCTCGCACAACACGGCGCCCGTGGCGCTGCGCGAGCGCCTTGCGCTGGTCGACAGCCAGGCCGTCTCGCTGCTGCACGACCTGGTGGCCGACGCGGCCATCGCCGAGGCCGTGGTCATCTCGACGTGCAACCGCACCGAGGCCTATCTCGTGGTGGACGACCCGGTGGCCGCCGAGAGCGCGCTGCTGGGCCGCCTGGCCGCCCAGGCCGACCTGCGCCCGACGGAGCTGGCTGCCATGGCCTACACCCCGCGCAACTGCGACGCCGCGCGCCAGCTCTTCCGGGTGGCGGCGGGCCTGGATTCGATGATCGTCGGCGAGGCCGAGGTACAGGGGCAGGTGCGCCGCGCCTACGAGCGCGCCCGGACCGCGGGCACCACCGGCCCCCTGACCAACCGGCTGTTCACCGCGGCCCTGGCCGCGGGCAAGCGCGTGCGCTCGGAGACCCGCGTGGGCGAGGGTGGCGCCAGCGTCTCGTCGGTGGCCGTCGACCTGGCCCGTGGCGTGGTGGGCGAGCTGTCCGAGCGCGACGTGCTGGTCATCGGCGCGGGCGAGACGGCCGAGCTGACCGCCCGCGCGCTCGCCCAGCGCGGGGTACGCACGATCTTTTTGGCCAACCGCCACGCCGCCCGCGCCCGCGCCCTGGCCCAGCGCTTCGGCGGCAGCGTGCTCTCCCTGGACGAGCTACCGGGCCAGATGGAGGTTGCCGACATCGTCGTCGCTTCCACGGCGTCGCCCCACCCCATCGTGGGCCCCGAGGAGCTCGAGCTCGTCATGGAAGCCCGCGGGGGGCGGCCCCTCGCGCTCATCGACATCGCGGTGCCGCGCGACATCGACCCCCTGTGCGGGGACCTCGAGGACGTGACGCTCTACGACATGGACGACCTGCAGGCCACTGTCGCGCGCACCCTGGACGCCCGGGCGGGCGAGGAGGCCAAGGCCCAGGAGCTGGTCGAGGAGGAGATCCAGCGCTTCGCCCGCTGGCTGGGCCAGCTCGACGCGCTGCCCACCCTCACCGCGCTGCGCCGCCACGGCGACGCGATCGTGGAGCAGGTGCTGGCCGAGAACCTGAGCCGCTTCGACGGCGTCAGCGACCGCGACCTGGAGCGCGTCGAGGCCATCGCGCGCACGGTGATGGCGCGCCTGCTCCACGAGCCGACGCTGCGCCTCAAGGGCTCGGGCGGCGAGCACGCCCGCCTGCAGCTCCTGCGCGAGCTGTTCGCGCTGGACGGCGAGGCTGCGCCCGCGGAGGCGGACGCCCCCGCCGACGTGCGCCCCCTGCGCCGCGCGCAGTGAGAATCGGGACGCGCGGCAGCGCGCTGGCGCTGGCTCAGGCCCACGCGGTCGCGGAGGCGCTGGGGGGCGATGTCGAGGTGGTGACGATCACCACCTCGGGGGATCGCGATCGCGGCGCCGGCGACAAGGAGAAGTGGGTCAAGGAGCTGGAGCTTGCGCTGCTGGCCGGCGAGGTCGACCTCGCTGTACACAGCGCCAAGGACGTGCCCACCGCGCTGCCCGATGGCCTCGTCCTCGTGGGGGCCCCGCCGCGGGCCGATCCGCACGACGCCCTGTGCGGTGCTCCCTCGCTGGCTGCGCTCCCCGCCGGCGCGCGCGTGGGCACGGCGAGCCTGCGCCGCGCTGCCCAGCTCCGCGCGCTGCGCGAGGACCTCGACGTGGTCGAGCTGCGCGGCAACGTCGACACGCGGCTGGGCAAGCTGGCCGCCGGGAAGGTCGACGCCGCGATCCTGGCCGTGGCCGGCCTCGCGCGCCTGGGGCGCGAGGACGCCGTCGACGCCGTGCTCGACGAGCTGGTCCCCGCCCCCGGCCAGGGCGTGATCGCGCTCGAGGCGCGGGAGGACGACGAAGCCGCGCGCGCGGCCGCAGCCGCCATCACCGACGCCTCCTCGTGGGCCGCGCTGCAGACCGAGCGCACCCTGGTCGCCGCCCTGGGTGCGAGCTGCGACACCCCGCTGGGCGCCCACGCCGTCGGCGGCGTGGTGCGCACCTTCGTCGGGTTGCCCGACGGCTCGGCCTGGCTGCGCGACGAGGCCCCGGCCGCCGAGGCGGTCGAGCGCCTGCTGAGCGCGGGCGCGGCCGGCCTGCTGCGTCGCGCGGAGGCGATGGCCGCCCCATGAGCGCGCGCCCGGGCACCGTCTACCTAGTGGGCGCCGGCCCGGGCGATCCCGGGCTCATGACCGTGCGCGCGCGGGAGCTGCTCGCCGCCGCCGACGTCGTCCTGCACGACCGCCTCATCCCCGACGGCGTGCTCGACGGGCTCCCGGGCGAGCTGGTCGACGTGGGCAAGATCGGCGGGGGCGACCAGGTGCCCCAGGAGGAGACCCACCGGCTCCTGCTCGAGCACGCAGGGGCCGGGCGCAGCGTGGTGCGCCTCAAGGGCGGCGACCCGTTCGTCTTCGGCCGCGGCGGCGAGGAGGCCCAGCTCTGCGCGGCGGAGGGCATCCCGTTCGAGGTCGTGCCCGGCGTCACGGCCGGTGTCGCCGCCAGCGCGTACGCCGGCATCCCGGTGACCCAGCGCAACGTCGCCAGCGCAGTGGCCTTCGTGACCGGCCACGAGGATCCCGCCAAGCCGGAGACGGCCATCGACTGGCCCGCCCTCGCGGCCTTTCCCGGGACCGTCATCTTCTACATGGGGGTGCGCAGCCTCGACCGCATCGCGGAGCAGCTCATCGCGGGGGGCCGCGCGGCCACAGAGCCCGCCGCGATCGTCCAGCGCGGTACGTTCGCCGACCAGCGCGTGGTCACCGCGCCGCTCGCCGAGCTGCCCGCCGTCGCCGTAGAAGCCGGGATCCGTGCGCCGGCCATCACCATCGTCGGGCCGGTCGCCGCGCTCCACGATGAGCTGGCCTGGTTCGCCGCCGGTCCGCTGGCCGGGCGCAGCGTCGCGGTCACCCGCGCGCGCGCGCAGGCCTCCGGGCTCGCCGCGCGCCTGCGCGCGCTGGGCGCCACGGTGACCGAGGCGCCGGCCATCGCCATCGAGCCGCTGGCCGTCGACCTGCCCGACCCCCGCGACTACGACCTGCTGGTCCTCACCAGCCCCAACGGCGTCCACCGCCTCTTCGACCTCGTCGGCGACGCCCGCGCACTCGCCGGGCCGCGCATCGCCGTGATCGGCCCCGGTACCGCCCGCGCCCTGCGCGGGCACGGCGTCGAGGCCGACGTCGTCCCCTCCCGCGCCGTGGGCGAGGGCCTGGTCGAGGCCCTGGCCGGCGTGCCCCTACAGCGCGCTCTGATCGCCCGCGCCCAGGAGGCCCGCGACGTGGTCCCCGACGCGCTGCGCCGGCGCGGCGCCCACGTCGACGAGGTCGCCCTCTACCGCACCGTGGCCGAGCCGCTGGACCCCGCCGCCCGCGACGCGGCACTAGGGGCCGACTACGCCACCTTCACCTCCGCCTCCTCGGTGCGATTCTTCATCGAGGCCACCGGCGGCCCGGACGCCCTGCGCGGCGGCCCCCGCCTGGCCTCCATCGGCCCCATCACCAGCGCGGCCCTGCGCGACCACGGCCTCGAGCCCCACGTCGAGGCCACCGAGCACACGCCCGAGGGCCTGGTGGCCGCCGTCGTGGCCGACGCCGCGCTGACGTGACCTCCGATCGCCCCCTCGGTCGCCCGCGGCTGCACCTGCGCGAGACCTCCTCGACCAACGACCGTGCGCGGGAACTGGCCGCGGCGGGGGCGCCGCACGGCACGCTCGTCACGGCGGGCGCGCAGAGCGCCGGCCGCGGGCGCCAGGGCCGCGCCTGGAGCGCCCAGCCGGGCCAGGCCCTCCTGTGCTCGCTCGTGCTGCGTGGCGCAGCGCACCTGCTCCCGCTGGCCGCCGCGGTGGCCACGGCCGAGGCGACGGGACGTGAAGAAGCGCAGATCAAGTGGCCCAACGACATCCTGCTCGAAGGGCGCAAGGTCGCCGGGATCCTCGTGGAGGGCCGCCCGCAGGAGGGGTGGGCGGTGTGCGGCATCGGGCTCAACGTCGCCGTGCGCACGGCGGACCTCCCACCCGAGCTGCGCGACCGCGCGGGCACGCTGGGACTGGAGGCCGCCGGCGTCGAGGAGGTCCTCCAGCGCCTGCTCGCCACGCTGGCACGCCGGCTTGCCGATCCGCCGGCAGCGCTTCTGGACGCGTGGCGCGCACGCGACGTGCTGTCGGGCAGCGCCGTCCGCTGGGCCACCGGGGCGGGCGTGGCACGCGGCATCGACGGCGAGGGTCGCCTGGTGATCGAGCGCTCCGACGGCGGCCGGCTCACGCTCGACGCCGGCGAGGTCCACCTGCTGGGCTGACCGCGCCGCTCAGGCTCAGCCGGTCGCGTCGTCGACCGGGGCGACGGCGCCCCGCCGGCGGCCCGGCAGCCTCGCAGCGACGCGACCCATCGGCTCGACGGCCTCGGTGAGGTCGGTAACCGTGGCTTGGAGGCTGCGCATCTCGGTCTGCAGGACGCTCAGCGTCACGGGAAGGTCCACCAGCGTGGCCTGGAGCTCGACGAGCACCGGCACCAGCTCGGCGATCGTCACCATGGCGTCGCGCATCTCCTCGACGGCGGCGCTCATGCGGTGCATTCCCCCGAGCACGTCCGGGAGGGTCGCGGTGGACTCATCCACGGAGGCCAGGTGGCTCTCGATGCTGGGCAGGGTGTCCGTGTTGCGCTCCACG
>JBBJOB010000243.1:0-3348 GCA_037721455.1 Solirubrobacteraceae bacterium
AGCGCGGTCGATGCTTCGAAGGTCTCCGGCGACGGAGCGGCCCGGATGCGCGCTGGCAGGCAAAGGGCGCCGATACACTGCCGCGCCCCATGGCGGCCCCGGCCACAGCGGACGCGATCCGCGACGTCAACACCCGCTACCACGACCGCGCCGCCTCGAGCTACGACGGCAAGTGGGGCATCGACTTCGGGCCGGTGGGGCGCGGCCAGGTGCTGGGCAAGGTGCGCAAGGCACTGGGCGGCCGGCCTCCGGTCTTCCGCCGCTCATTGGAGATCGGCGCGGGCACGGGCTACTTCAGCCTCAACCTGCTTTCCGCCGGAGTGGTGTCCGAGGCGACGTGCACGGACATCTCCCCGGGCATGCTCGAGCAGCTGCGCTCCAACGCCGCCCGCCTGGATCTAGAGGTCCAGACGCTCGCCGCCGACGCCGAGGCGCTGCCGCTGCCCGACGAGCACTTTGACCTCGTGCTGGGCCACGCCGTGCTCCACCACCTGCCCGACCTGGACCGCGCCTTCGGCGAGTTCCTACGCGTGCTGCGCCCGGGCGGCACCGTCCTCTTCGCCGGCGAGCCCTCCCGCGTGGGCGACCGCATTGCCGCGTGGCCCAAGCGCGCCGCGCACCGCGTCGCACCGGCCTGGCGCACGCTCATGCGCGCCTCCGCCGCACGGCCCCACGACGGCCCGGGCGAGGAGGACCTGGGCCTTGAGGGCTCCGTTGACGTGCACGCCTTCGTCCCCGAGGACCTGGCCCGCCACGCCTGCGGCGCGGGTTTCGCCGACGTCCGGGTGATCGGCGAGGAGCTACTGGCCAACTGGTTCGGCTGGGCCAACCGCGCGCTGGAGGCCACGGCCGAGCCCTCGGAGGTCCCGATGGCCTGGCGGCAGTACGCCTACCACGGCTACCTCTTCCTGCAGGAGGTCGACCGCCGGCTGCTGGAGCGCCGCCTGCCGCCGACGATCTTCTACAACCTGCTGCTCGCCGCGCGCAAGCCGACGTAGCGCGGGTCGCGGACTATTGGTCGATCTGCCTCGCTGAGCGTGCCCGATCAACCAATCGTCGTCGGGCGCCAAATCGCGGCACGTCGTCCGCTCACCACACCGTGAAGACGAACATCTGCGTGAGGTAGGCCTGGAGGACCATGACCGCCAGCGCGGGGGCGACCCAGCGCCGGGGCAGGACGGTGGCGGCGGCCAGGCACACCAGCGGCAGGAAGCTCAGCCAGATGCGCTCCGTCTCGGCCTTGGTGAAGCCCAGGACCGAGGCGATGACGATGACGCCGGCGATGGCCACCGCGCCGCGATGGCGGCGCTGCACGGCGAGCGCAGCGAACCACAGGACGGGCAGCCCGGCCCCGATGAGGAACGCGGCGGGCGAGCCGAACAGCCAGAACGCGTAGGGGCGCACCGAGGCCACCGAGAACCGGTAGACCTCCTCGACGCGGCGCAGCGAGCCGATGGCGTCGTAGCCGGTGAGCGCCCACAGGCCGGCATAGAAGGCCACCAGGGCGCCGGCGCACAGCACGCCCAGCACGATCGCGCGGCGCAGGCCGTCGCGGCCCCAGACGACGAAGGCGGCGAACGCCGCCATGCCCAGCAGCGACCAGGCGAAGAAGGAGGCCACCGCGAGGAGCGCCGCGCCGACGGGAAGCGCGAACCGGCGCAGGGCCGCTGCGGTGCTACGGGCCGCGCGGGCGGCGGCGTGGTCCCCGGCGTTGCGGGCGTGCCCCCACCCCCCGGTGGCGCGGTGGAGCTCTCCCGGGCCCTTGCACGCCAGCGGGCGCAGCACGAGTACCGCGGCGGCCGCCATGCCCAGCGTGGCGAACAGGGCGTCGGCCCCGCTGGCGCCGTAGAGCAGCGCGCTGGGGGCGAAGATCCACAGGACGGTGGCCAGCCGCGCGGCTCGCTCGTCGGCCAGCTCGCGGCCGACCCAGTAGGTCAGCGGCGCGGTGAGGACGCCCACGCCGATGATGAGCGCCGCCAGGCCCGCCGCGTCGTCGATGCCCAGCGCGACCATCGTGGTGATGAGCCCGGGAGGATGGCCCGCCGTGTGCACGGGGAGCGCGGGCAGCCACTCGGCGAAGCGGTCGAGAAACAGGCCCAGCCCGTCCTGCGTGGCCGGCAGCGCGGGCAGGTACTCGTTGCTGGCCTCGGGGCTTCCGGCGAACATGTCGGTCCAGCCGGCGGGGCCCAGGCGCACCGTGTTGAGGGCCAGGCGACTGAGCAGCGCGAGGCCCAGCGCCCACAGGATGAACGCGCGCGGCGAGCCGTGCCCGGGTGCCGCGACGCGCACGGCCTGCCAGGCGCAGAGGCCGAGCACGACCAGGGCGGGGATCGCCCAGGCCCACTCGACGTCGAGGCCCCGCGTGCCCAGGAACGGCTGCAGGGGGGTCCCCCACACCACGCCGGCGGCCCGGGCGATCCAGCCCACGAGTACCGTGAGGCCGCAGACGGCGGCGACGGCAAGGGGCAGGGCATGGGTGCGCAGCACGCCGCCCGGTGCCGGCACGCGGAGGACGGGGGCACGCACGCCCGACCACGATAATCGGGCGGATGAGTGAGCCCCTCCCCCGCAATCGCGAGCCCCTCCCTCGCCCCGCCCCGCCCCGGCGTGGCATCGCGAGCGCGCTGTTTGGCTGCGCCGCCCTCACCCTCGCCCTCGCGGCCTGCGGCTCCCAGGCCGACACACGCCCCGCCGCGGCGCCCGCCCCCTCGCCGCCGCCCGTGGAACGCGCCGCCCTGCCCGGGGAAGTCGCTCCGGCGACCGCTCCGGCGCCCGCGCCCGTGCGCCGCGTGACACTCCAAAGCGGCCGCCTCGTCGCGGAGCTCGACCCTCGGGCCCGTGAGCTGACCCTGCGTGACGCCACCGGCGAGGTGATCGCCACCGAGCCTGCGGGGACCGGACCCGCCCAGCTCGCCACCGACGGCGAGGGAATCGTCTGGGTCACCGACGCCCAGCTCGACGCTTTGCTGGTCTTCCAGGTCGAGCCCGAGCTGACCCTGACGCGGCGCATGGCCCTGCCCGGCGCCCCCTGGGCCCTGGTCCACGACGCGCCCCGCGAGCGGCTGTGGATCACGCTGACCGCGCGCAACGAGGTCGCCGACGTGCTGGCCACCGACCGTCCCGGCGTCATCGGCACCTACGACACGCTGCGCGCACCGCGAGCCATCCACGTCGACCGCGCCGGGCGCGTCACGGTCCGCGCGGATCGCCTGGCCCACACGGTGGATCCGGAGGACATCGAGCTGGGCCCGCCCCCACCGCCCGACCTGGATTGACCGCCGCGCCTACGAGGCCGCGCTGCGTCGTGCGCGCAGGGCGTAGAGCAGTCCGGAGGCCACGAACAGGACG
>JBBJOB010000244.1:0-3348 GCA_037721455.1 Solirubrobacteraceae bacterium
GTCCAGTCCCGGAACGAGACCGCGACGCGGCGCGGTCGGCCACATTCCGGCCCGCGAGGCGCGCGGTAGGCGACATGCCCCGGCTGCGACCGGCGCGGGGGCCTGAAGCTCAGCTCGCCGGCCGGGACCCCGGCGGCTCGCGCAGCTGTGCCGTCGTGAACTCGCGCATCCCGTCGGCGAAGTCCACCTGCGCGCGGAAGCCCAGCTCGCGCTCGGCCTTCTCCGCCGATGCGAACACGTGGCGCACGTCACCCAGCCGGTAGCCGCCGGTGACCTGCGGGCGTGGCGCGTGGGGCCCGGCGGCGTCGGCCAGCGCGGCGGCCATGTCGCCCACGGTACGTGGCGTGCCGCTGGCCACGTTGAACGCGCCGGGCACCGGCTCCTGCGCGGTGAGCGCGAGCACGTTGGCGTGGGCGACGTCGCGCACATGGACGAAGTCGCGGCGCTGTGCACCGTCCTCGAAGACCTGCGGCGCGTGTCCCGCGGCCAGGGAGCTGCGAAAGATCGAGGCCACGCCCGCGTAGGGGGTGTCGCGGGGCATCCGCGGCCCGTAGACGTTGTGGTAGCGCAGGGCGGTCACCGGCACGCCCGTCTCGCGGCTCCACGAGGAGCACAGGTGCTCCTGCTGGAGCTTGGTCGCGGCGTAGACGTTGCGGGGATCCACCGCAGCGTCCTCGGGAACCGAGCGGGCGTCCAGCGGTCGTCCGCACACTGGGCAGGGCGGCTCGAAGCGCCCGGCCTCGAGATCCTCCGCGGCGCGCGGGCCCGGCGCCACCAGGCCGTGCTGGGGACAGGCGTAGCGGCCCTCCCCGTAGACCACCATCGAGGAGGCCAGCACGAGTCGCCCGGCGAAGCCCGCGCGGGCCAGCTCGCGCAGCAGGACGGCCGTGCCCAGGTCGTTGTGTCCGACGTAGTCAGCGATGTCGCCGATGTCGCTGCCCAGCCCCACCATGGCCGCCTGGTGGCAGACCAGGTCCGCGTCGGCCAGCGCGCCGGCCACCGCCGCGGGGTCGCGCACGTCGCCCCAACGCCAGTCCGCGTCGGGCGCCAGCCCTTCGGGGACCCCGCCGTGGGCAGCGGGATGCAGCAGGTCGAGCGAGCGCACGTCGTGGCCGAGCGCGAGCAGCTCGTCCACGACATGGGAGCCGATGAAGCCCGCGCCGCCGGTGACCAGGACGATGCTCACGGCGCAGGATGGAGCACGAGCGCTTGCGCGGGGGCGGGAGAGGGCATGACCGACCACGTATCGTCTCGTCTTTCCCCGGCGGCCGCGTCCTGGCCGCGCCAGGACACCCAGCAACCGCCCCCCTTGGTCGACGTCGTCCTTCCCGTTCTCAACGAAGCGCAGGCTCTGCCCTGGGTGCTGGGCCGCATGCCCGAGGGGTACCGCCCCATCGTGGTCGACAACGGCTCCACGGACGGGTCGGGCCCCATCGCCACGGCGCACGGCGCGACGGTGGTCCGCGAGCCGCGCCCCGGCTTCGGCGCCGCCTGCTGGGCCGGACTGGGCGCCGCCGAGACCGAGCACGTCTGCTTCATGGACTGCGACGGCTCGCTGGACCCACGCGACCTCCCGGCCATCGCCGCCCCCGTCCTGGAGGGCAGCGCGCAGCTATCGCTGGGCTCCCGCGACGCCGAGAAGGGCGCATGGCCCGCCCACGCACGCATCGCCAACCGCGTCCTGACCTGGGAGCTGCGCCGTCGCACCGGGGTGCGCCTGACCGACCTGGGGCCCATGCGCGCCGCGCCGCGTCAGGGACTGCTCGACCTGGGCATCGAGGACCGCCGCTTCGGCTGGCCGCTGGAGATGGTGCTGCGCGCAGCGCGCGCCCGATGGACCATCGTCGAGGCCCCGGTGCCCTACCGCGCGCGCAGTGGCAAGTCCAAGGTGACGGGTACCGTGCGGGGCACCGTGCGCGCCGTCCGCGACATGGCGGGGGTGCTCGAATGAGCGCCTCCGCACCAGTCCTCGCCGTCATCGCCAAGGCCCCGGTCGCCGGGCGCGTGAAGACGCGCCTGTGTCCGCCCTGTACGCCACCGCAGGCCGCTGCGCTGGCCCGCGCGGCGCTCGAGGACACGCTGGCCGCTGTCGCCGCCACGCCCACGCACCGTCGCGTGCTCGTGCTGGACGGCGAGCCGGGCGACTGGGTGCCCGAGGGCTTCGAGGTCATCCCCCAGCGCGGCGACGGGCTGGCCGAGCGCCTGGCCGACGCCTTCGCGACCATCGGCGAGCCGACGCTCCTGGTGGGCATGGACACGCCGCAGGTCACCGCGCGAATGTTGATCGAGGCGACCGCCCTGCTGCGCATGGATGGCGTGGACGCGGTACAGGGCAACGCCGACGACGGGGGCTACTGGGCCATCGGGCTCCAGCGCCCCGACCCCGCCGCCTTCGCGGGCGTGCCCATGAGCGTCGAGCACACCGGCGCCGCGCAGCGTGCGCGCCTGGCCGAGCTGGGCCTGGCCGTCGCCGACCTGCCCCCGCTGCGCGACGTCGACACGATCGACGACGCCGTCGCGGTGGCCGCGCAGGCGCCTGCCAGCCATTTCGCCGCGGCGCTGCGCGCCGTGGACGACCACGCTGCGAGAGCAGCGTGACCACCGCCCTCTCGCGCCTGCGCGCCGCCCGGCGCGCACCCGGCAGCGATCTCGAGGGCCCCGAGGCGCTCGAGGTCGTCACCTGCGCGCCCTCGGTGCTCTTCGCCCGTGCCCTGGGCGACCCGGGGCTGCGCCTGCGCGCGGTCACCCGCCAGGGCGGCACCATCGCTCTGCCCGTGGCCCGCTGGCTCGGCCCGCCCACCGAGGCCGAGGACGAGGCCCTCGCCGGTGTCGAGGGCCCCGCGCTGGACATCGGCTGTGGCCCCGGCCGCCACGTCGCCGCATTGCACCGCCGCGGCGTGCTCGCCGTCGGTGTGGAACTGGCCACCGACGCCGCCCGGCTGGCCCGCTCGCGCGGCGCGCTGGTCATCGAGGGCTCGGTCTTCAGCCCGCTGCCCGGGGAGGGCACCTGGCGCTCGGCGCTCCTCCTTGACGGCAACATCGGCATCGGCGGGCGCCCGCGCACGCTGCTGCGCCGCGTGCGCTCCCTCCTGGCCCCCGAGGGCCACGCGCTCGTGGAGCTCGATCCGCCGGGCGTTCCGGCCACCCAGCACGAGGTGCGCCTCGAGGCCGGTGACCAGCTCAGCGCCTGGTTTCCCTGGGCCACCATCGGCGCCGACGCCGTCGAGGGCGTGGCCGAGGGCGCCGGGATGGCCGTCAGCGCCCTGTGGGAGCGCGACCGGCGGTGGTTCGCCCGCCTCGTGCCCGCCTGACCGCACGCACGCTCGTGAGCCTCGCCCGCCTGTTTCC
>JBBJOB010000245.1:0-3341 GCA_037721455.1 Solirubrobacteraceae bacterium
CTCGAAGGTGTGGGTGTGGTGCCAGAGCGCGTACGGACCGCGCAGCTGCACGTCGACGAAGCGATGGGGCGGCTCCCACGCCTGGATGGAGGTCAGCCAGTTGACCCCGACGCCGCGCAGGCGCAGGCGGTACTGGATCGTCGTGCCGACGTGCATCTCGATCGGGTCGGGCGTGATGACCCGGAAGCGCAGCAGCGGCGGGGTGATGGCCTCCAGGTTGTGCGCGTCGGCGAAGAACGGGAAGACCTCCTCGGGCGACCCGGGCAGCACCTGCTCACGCTCCAGCACATGGATCCGCATGGCCGATGATCTTCGCAGCGCCCCCGTGCCGCCGGTGCGCCAGGACGACCACGTCCGCGGCGCGCCCGACGCTCCACTGATCGTCGTGTACGGCGACTTCACGTGCCCGGCCTGCGCGACGGCGCACGCCCGCCTCGCCGCGCTGCCCGTGCGCCGCGTCTTCCGCCACTTCGCGCTGAAGGCCAAGCACCCGCGCGCCCCGGCGCTTGCCGCTGCCGCCGAGGCCGTCGCCCTCCAAGGCGCGTTCTGGCCCTTCCACGACGCCCTCTACGCCGACCAGGGGCGCCTCGACGATCCCCACCTGTGGGCCCACATCGAAGCGCTGGGTCTCGACCTCGAGCGCTTCGAGCGCGACCGCCGCGACCCCGCCACCCAGGCCCGCGTGCAGCGCGACGTGCGCGACGGCCTACGTGCCGGCGTCGCCCTGACGCCGACGCTGGTCGTCGACGGCGAGCTCGTCGCTGCGACACGGACGTCGGCTATCCTCGACGCGTTCGGATCCTGAAGACGAGCACACAACGTGCGCGCACCTACCGAACGGTGCGCAGAAGCAGAAGGGAAACACCCCATATGTCTGAAGCCGTAAGGAACGCGTCCTTCGACGTGACCACGGTGTCGGTCGAGATCGCCGGTAACGAGATCTCCTTCGAGACCGGCAAGATGGCCAAGCAGGCCTCCGGCGCCGTCGTCGTCCGCCAGGGCGACACCGTGGTTCTGAGCACCGCGACCGCGGGCAACCTCCGCGATGTCGACTTCCTCCCGCTGACGGTGGACGTCGAGGAGCGCATGTACGCCGCGGGCAAGATCCCCGGCTCCTTCTTCAAGCGCGAGGGGCGCGCCAGTGAGAAGGGCACGCTGACCGCGCGCATGATCGACCGCCCGCTTCGTCCGCTCTTCCCCAAGGGGTGGAACCGGGAGACCCAGCTCGTGTCGATCCCCCTCAGCGTCGACCACGACCATCCGCACGACATCCTGTCGATGAACGGGGCATCCGCGGCGCTGATGATCAGCGAGATCCCGTTCCCCATGCCCGTGGGCGCCGTGCGCATCGGCAAGATCGAAGGCAACTTCGTGGTCAACCCCTCGGAGGAGAGCCTGCTCGAGGGCGCCGAGGGGGCGAGCGACCTCGACCTCATCGTGGCCGGCACCGAGGAGGCCATCCTGATGGTCGAGGCCGGCGCCAACGAGGTCACCGAGGCCGAGATGCTCGATGCGCTGGACATCGCCCATGGCGCGATCAAGAAGCTCTGCGCCCTCCAGCACGAGTTGCGCGGGAAGGTGGGCAAGGACAAGCTCGAGATCACCCCGCCGCAGGTCGACGAGACGGTGTTGCAGGCGATCAGCAATTCTCACGGCCGCGCTCTGGACGAGGCCACGATGATCGAGACCAAGCTCGCGCGTCAGGATGCGATCAAGCGCGTCGAGGAGGAGGCGCTGGCCCAGCACGCCGGCGACACCGAGGCCGAGGATCACAAGGAGCGCCGCGCCGCCGCGCAGCTCGCCTTCGACCGCCTCGAGAAGACCACCATCCGTCAGCGCATCGCTGTGGACAAGAAGCGCCCCGACGGGCGTGGGCAGACCGAGATCCGCCCGATCGCCGTCGAGGTCGACGTGGCGCCCCGCGCGCACGGCTCCGGCCTGTTCACCCGCGGCGAGACGCAGATCCTCAGCGTGGCCGCACTGGGCACGATGAAGGAGGAGATGCGCCTCGACACCCTCGGCCTGGAGAAGCACAAGTACTACTTCCACCACTACAACTTCCCGCCGTTCTCGGTGGGCGAGGCGGGCTTCATGCGCGGCCCCAAGCGCCGTGACATCGGCCACGGGGCGCTCGCCGAGCGCGCGCTGATCCCGATGGTGCCCTCGACCGAGGACTTCCCGTACACGATCCGCGTGGTCTCCGACACCCTGGAGTCCAACGGCTCGTCGTCCATGGGCTCGGTGTGCGGCTCGACGCTGGCCCTGATGGCCGCGGGCGTGCCGCTCAAGCGGCCGGTGGCCGGCATCGCGATGGGCCTGATCAAGGAGGGCGACGACTACGTCGTGCTCACCGACATCGCGGGCGTCGAGGACCACCTGGGCGACATGGACTTCAAGGTCGCCGGGACCGAGCGCGGGATCACCGCGCTGCAGATGGACATCAAGATCACCGGCGTGACCTTCGAGATCCTGACCGACGCGCTCGCGCAGGCCAAGGACGCGCGGCTGGCCATCCTGGACCGCATGAACCAGGTCATCGACGAGCCGCGCGCCGAGCTGTCCAAGCACGCACCGCGCATCGTCAAGGTGCAGATCGACCCCGACAAGATCGGCCTGCTAATCGGCAAGGGCGGGGAGACCATTCGCGGCCTCTCCGAGGAGTTCGAGTCCCAGATCGACGTAAACGACGAGGGCAACGTGCTCATCTACTCCTCCAACGGGGAGCTGGGCGACGCCCTGGGCGACCGCATCCGCCAGATGACCAAGGAGGTCGAGGTCGGCGACGTGTTCACCGGCAAGGTCGTGAAGACCACGACCTTCGGTGCCTTCGTCGAGCTGCTCAAGGGTACCGACGGCCTGCTGCACATCTCCAACGTCTCGCCCGGTGAGCGGGTCGACACGGTCGAGTCCGTGCTCACCCAGGGCCAGGAGCTCGCCGTGCGCGTGGTCGAGGTCGACCGCGAGCGCGGACGGGTCGGCCTGCGTCTGGCCGAGGACCCGGATGTCGCCGGCAAGACCGTCGAGGAGCTGGCGTCCGTCGGCACCGGCGGTGGCGGTGGCGGTGGCGGCGGCGGCGGTGGCGGCCCGCGTGGCCGTGGCGGCGACCGCGGCGGCAACGGCGGCCCCCGAGGGCGCGGCGGTGACCGTGGCGGGCGCGGCGGCGACCGTGGCGGTCCGCGGCGCGACGGCGATCCCGACCGTCGATGAAAAAGGAGGTCGGGGGCCCCGCCGGCGGCAGCGGGCACCGACGGCGTAGCCGTTGGTCGATGACGGCCGCCGGCACCCCCGGGGCCCCGCCGGTGGCAGCCACTTGACGGCCCCCGGCACCCCCAGACTGACCT
>JBBJOB010000246.1:0-3290 GCA_037721455.1 Solirubrobacteraceae bacterium
GAGCGCGGTGAGGACATCCTCTCGCTGCTGCTGGACGCCCGTGACGAGGACGGGTCGCGGCTGTCGGACAAGCACGTGCGCGACCAGGTCATGACGCTGCTCTTCGCCGGGCACGACACGACGACCTCGACGATCGCCTTCCTGGCCCACGAGCTGGCCGGCGCCCCGGCGTGGGCTGACCGGGTGGCCGAAGAGGGACGCCGGGTCCTGGGCGACCGCGCCCCCGACGCGGCGACGCTGATGGGCGGCGGGCTGCCCGAGCTGGACATGGTCCTCGACGAGGTGCTGCGCCTCTACCCGGCGGCATGGGTCGGACCGCGCCGCTCGGTGGCGCCCTTCGAGATCGCCGGCGTGCGCGCGCCGGGCGGCGTGCCGGTCAACTACTCCTCCTGGGCCAGCCACCGGCTGCCCGACGTGTGGGACGAACCGGACGCGTTCCGTCCGTCGCGCTTCGGGCCCGAGGCTCGAGCGGGGATCTCCAAGGGCGCCTACGTGCCCTTCGGCGGCGGGTCGCGCATCTGCCTGGGGATGCGCTTCGGCCAGCTCGAGATCAAGGTGATCGCGACGCTGCTGCTGCGCTCGTGGCGCTTCGAGCTCGAGCCGGGCTGGCGCCTGGCGGTGCGCCAGACGCCGACCATCGGGCCGGCGGGCGGGCTGCCTGTACGGGTGGGACGCGCGCCGTCCCCGGTCTCGCACGCCGCGGCCTGACGGGCGGCGGTCGGGCAGGATGGCGCGGATGGAGCGCTCCGCCGTCGATGTCGTCGTGCCCTACGCGGGGAGCGCGGACGGCCTGGCGGCGGTGGTCGCGCGACTGGCGGACCTGAAGCTGGGGGACGACGACACCGTCACGGTGGTGGACAACCGCGGCGTGCCGGGCACCGGGGGCGGGCGGGTCCGCGTGGCCCGGCTGGCCGCGCCGCGCAGCTCCTACAGCGCGCGCAACGCAGGCGCGGCGCTGGGCAGCGCGCCGTGGCTGCTGTTCCTCGACGGCGATGTCGTCGCGCCCGCCGACCTGCTGGCGCGCTACTTCGCGCGGGAGCCGGCGGCGGGTGCGGGGGTGCTGGCGGGGGCGGTCGTCGACGCGCCGGTGGAGATCGGGGGGCCCGCCGCGGCGCGCTACGCCTCGCTGAAGGCCTCGATGAGCCAGGAGACCACGCTCGCCCACGGGCCGTGGGCCTTCGCGCAGACGGCCAACTGCGCGGTGCGCCGGGAGGCGTTCGCGGCGGTCGGCGGCTTCGCGGGCGGGATCCGCTCCGGCGGCGACGCCGACCTGTGCTGGCGGCTGCGCGCGGAGGGCTGGACGCTGGAGCGCCGCGAGGAGGCCGCGGTCGTGCACCACAACCGCGCGAACGTGGCCGGGATGCTCGGCCAACGCGCGCGCCACGGGGCGGGCGCCGCCTGGCTGGGCCGCCGCCATCCGGGGGCGCTGCCGGCGCGGCGGCCCGTGGGGCTGGCGTGGTGGGCGACGCGGCGAGCGGCCTCGGGGAGCGTCGCCGCCCTGCGCGGCGACAGTGACGCGGCGCTGCTCGGCCTCCTCGACGGGCCCGCGGTGTGGGCCTTCGAGCTGGGCCGACTCGTGCCCAACCGACCGCTGCTGCTGCGGCGGTGACGCGCGGGTCTCGCGCTCTCCAGCCACGATTGGTCGATCACCCGCCCTCAGAGCGGGTCATCGACCAATCATCTGCGGGGGCCCGAGGACGACAGCCCACGCCCGAGGCGAGCCCTGCCTCCTCTCCCTCACCGATGTCGTTCGCCGGCGGCATCGCCCGCTACGGAGATGCCCGCGCCTCCCCGTCCACGCGCCGCGGCGATCCGCGGTTCGCGCCTGGACCTCAGCGGTACGGCGCACGCCGGCCGATACTTCCCCGCACACCGGGCACCGCGAGCGCGACCAGGCGAGCGACACTGCGCGGCGACGGGCCACCGAGACGCAGGGAGCCCCGCAGCGCCGCGCGTGCCTCGCGGTGCGCGCCGCGCGCGGCCAGGCCGTCGGCCAGCGCGGCCAGGTCGCGGGCCTGGGCGCGACGGCGCGTGCGGTCGTTGACGAGACCGGCGTGGCGCGCGTGGAGGCGGTGCTGGGCGCGCGCGAGCGCCTCGACGTCAGCGGTCAGGCCGCCGGGGTGGCGGCGGTAGCGCACCACCGCCTCGGGCACGCAGCGAAAGCGCGCTCCTCGCGCGACCAGGCGCAGCCACAGCTCCCAGTCCTCGGCCACGCGGAACCCCGCGGCGAAGCCACCGGCGTCCTGGAGCGCCGCGCGGCGCAGGACCACCGACGAGGTGCACAGTGGGTTGGCGGCGTAGAGCCAGAAGGCAAGCGCCCCGCCCTCGTGCGCCCCGCCGGCCGGCTCCTCCCAGCGCTCCTCGGTCGCCCGTCCGTCGGGACCGACGATCGCCGCACGGCCGAAGGCCAGCGCCGCGCCCGGGTCGTCACCCAGCGCCGCCAGCCGCCGCGCCAGCGAGCCCGGCTCCCAGGCGTCGTCGGCGTCGCACAGGGCGATCGCCTCGACCGTCTCGTCGACCGCCTCCAACCCCGTCGCCCGCGCGACCGCGGGCCCGCCTGCCCGCTCGCGGCGCACGAGCGTGCAGCGCGGGGCGTGGTCGGGATGCAGGCGCAGCGGCTCGGGCGAGCCATCGTCGACCACGACCACCTGCGCGGGCTCCTCGCCCAGCACGCAGTCCAGCGCCTCGGCCAGGTAGGGCGCGAAGCCGTGGACGGGGACGATGGCGGCTGCGCGCACGATCCGAGACGGTATTAGCCTCTGGTTCGACCCCGGGCGCGTAGCTCAGCTGGCCAGAGCACCTCGTTTACACCGAGGGGGTCGCCCGTTCGAGTCGGGCCGCGCCCACTGCACCACGGTCCGCCACAATGGGGCCATGGATCTCGGGACCCTCTGGCGCGCAGCGCTTGTCCAGGCCGCGCTCGTCGCTGCCGTGGCCGTGGCCCTCGGCACCGCGCTCGATCGCGACTTCTTCGCGAGCTGGGGCTGGCTCGCCGGCCCTGCCGTCTGGTTCGCCTGCGCGCTGGGCACCGCCCGCGTCCTGCGCCTGCCCACCGGCCCGACGCTCGCCGGTGCCGCCCTGGCCGGCGTGCCGAGCCTCATCGCGGTGCCCTTTGGCATCCACTGGGTCGGCGCCGTTGTCGGCATCCCCCTGTTCGCGGCGTGGTGCGCGCGCCTCGCACAGAGGCACGACCTAGACTCCGCAGCGCGCGCCCCCATGGTCTAGCGGTCATGACGCCGCCCTTTCACGGCGGAGATCGTCGGTTCGAATCCGACTGGGGGTACTGGTTC
>JBBJOB010000039.1:0-12356 GCA_037721455.1 Solirubrobacteraceae bacterium
CACCCAGGGGCCGGTGGTGAACAGCGGCAACGAGAGCCCGATCGCGTAGACCCACAGCGAGATGCCGATGACCCGCTGATGGCTGAAGCGGTCAGCCAGCACACCGGCCACCGGAGCGGCGACGAAGGCGGCCAGCACCACGCCTCCCAGCGCCGCCGAGGTGAAGGCCGGTGAGCGGTCCAGGCCGACGATGAAGAACAGCACCACGAACGCGCGCAGCGCACTCAGCGCCGTCTCCCACAGCGCGTTGGCGGCCAGCGCGGCC
Source organism: Solirubrobacteraceae bacterium (assembly GCA_037721455.1). Taxonomy (GTDB): domain Bacteria; phylum Actinomycetota; class Thermoleophilia; order Solirubrobacterales; family Solirubrobacteraceae; genus Siliceabacter. Next base: position 266 of record JBBJOB010000039.1, read on the forward strand.
CGCAGCTCCGGCCGCCGGCGCAGCAGCCGTCGCGACGCGCCGCGGGTGCGCCCTCCGGACGGCGTGCGCACCGGGCTGCGCGCCGCCATGACCGGGCCGCGCACGCGCCACACGAAGACGGCGGTGATCACCAGGATGACCGCGGCCGCGAACACGAAGGGCAGCGGCCGCCACAGCGAGATGAGCAGGCCGCCGCCGACCAGCGCCAGGCCCAGGCCCACCTCGCGCCAGGCGCCCACCGAGCCCTGCGCGCGCCCCGCCAGCTCGTCGTCGACCAGGTCGGGGTACAGCGCCATGTAGGGCGTGAAGTATATGAAGTAGGCGATGTAGAAGACGGCGATGGCCAGCGCGATCAGCAGCAGGGAGTTGGCGAAGGGGGCCGCGATCAGCCCCAGCGCCGCCATCGGCGCCGCGACGAGCAGGAACGGCAGGCGCCCTCCCAGCCGGCTGCGCGTGCGGTCGGACATGCGCCCGACGATGGTGGGCACGAACAGGGCGAAGACACCCTCGGTGGCCAGCAGCGCGCCCGACACCAGCGGCCCGGTGAAGTCGCGCAGCAGCACCGGCACGTAGGACGAGATCGTCGTCGCGCCCAGCGCCAGCGCCAGCGTGGGCAGCCCGAGGACGACCAGGAACCTCTGCTGCGCCCAGGTGGCGCGGGCCCTCCCTTTCGTCGCGGCCATGTCCTACCTGGTCACGAGCGCGGGGCGGATCACCCCATCCATCATGCCCGAGAGGCGCTGCCCGCCCCCTGCTACTCGCCCTCGCCCGTCCTGCCGATCCAGGTGCCCTCCGACCTCGCGGCCGCGACGCGCAGGCCGCGGTCGATGCCCATGCGGGCGAGCTTGTAGAGCGTCCCCTCGAGCACCGCCGCGCCAAGCAGCGGCGCCACCCGGACGTCCTGCTGCGCGGTGTCCGGCGGCTCACTGTCGAAGGCCTTGCTCCACAGCTTCGCGGCGAGCTTCTGACCGAGGATGCCGGCGACCACGAGGACGGGCAGCTCGGCTTTGAGGAGGAGTGTGATCATGAGGACGGGGCTACCCGCTCGAGGAGCGGTTGACCACCGTGGCTCAGACACGCAGGCTCGGAAGCGGGAGAGTACGCGGGTCGCCCGTCAGGAGCCAGTGGCGCTCGGTGGTCCGGCGCAGGAGGCAGCGGCGGTAGGACACCAGGCGCACCTTGCGATCTCCAGACCGATCTGCCGGCGGACATCGACCCTCAGCCCGCGACCCGCTCGCCGCCCGTGTAGACGTTAACCCGCCCGCCCCGGGCGAAGCCGCAGAGCGTGAGGCCCAGCTCGTCGGCCAGCTCGATGGCCAGCGAGGAGGGGGCGCCCACGCCGACGAGGATCGGGGCGCCCGCGCGCACGGCCTTGTGGACCAGCTCGAAGGACAGGCGGCCGCTGACGCACAGAACCAAGCGGTGTAGCGGCAGCGCGCCATCGAGCAGACGGCGCCCGACGAGCTTGTCCACTGCGTTGTGGCGCCCGACGTCCTCGCGGACCACCACCGGCTCGCCGATGGCGTCGAAGAGGGCCGCCGCGTGCAGCCCTCCGGTGCGCTCGAAGGTGGGCTGACGCATGCGGTCGGGCAGCACGGCCAGCAGCGCGCCGTCCATCCGCAGGCCGGGCGGGGCCGGACGGGCGAGCGCCCGCACGTCCTCGATCGCCCCCGCGCCGCACACCCCGCAGGCCGAGGTCGTGGTGAAGGAGCGCAGCGCCGGCTCGCGCTCCAGCGGCGAGCGCACCTCGACGGTGTTGACCTCCAGCTCGTCGGTGGGGCCGACGTCCGGCGCGGTCTCCACCAGACCCTCGGCGTACAGGAAGCCGGCGGCCAGCTCCTCGTCGTGGCCGGGGGTGCGCATGGTGATGCTCAGGGTTCGCCCGGCGCGGCGAATCTCCAGCGGCTCCTCGACGGCGACCTCGTCGCGCCAGCCGTCGCGACGCACCACCGCGACCATCCCGCGCTTGCGCACCTCGGTCATCGGCGCTTGCGCGCTCAGCCCGCCGCCTCGAGGTCGATGACCTCCACGGCGGCATGAGAGCGGGCGGCTGCGGCCAGGCCCCGGTCCTTCGTGAGGACGGTCACTCGCCGCCCTCGCGCAGCCGGCGTACCGAACGCTCGCTCGGCTCGTCACGGATCACATGGCCCCGCGTCCCCACGCGGGCCGCCAGCTCTTGTGGCGTCGGCCGCTGCGCGGCGCGGGCCAGCACGGTGCGCAGGTACTCGGACAGCGACGTTCCCGAGGCGGCAGCGCGCGCCTTCAGCGCCCGATGAACATCCTCGGGGACATCGCGGACCTGGACGAGCACTCCCATGCCTGGCTCAGCGCCCGGCGGGCACGGCGCCCGCGGTGTGGCGCGGCGGGCCCTCGGGGCCCGAGTCGGCGGGCGCGACGTTGCCCGACCCCACCTCGCCGCGCGCGGCGAGGGCATTGAGGTGGCGGTCGACCATGCGCGCACACTGGCGCCCCTCGTTGATCGCCCAGACGATGAGCGACTGGCCGCGGCGAGCGTCGCCGGCGGCGAAGACGCCCTCCACGGAGGTCGCGTAGGTTCCGGCTTTCACGTTGCCGCGGCGATCCTTCTCGCAGCCGAGCTGGTCGACGAGCTCCTGCTCGGGGTGCAGGAAGCCCATGGCCAACAGGACGAGGTCGGCCCTCAGCTCGCCCTCGGTGCCGGGCACCGGCTTGAACGGCGGCTCGGGCTCGGCCTGCGCGTAGTGCAGCGCGGTGACCCGCCCGTCCTGGCCGGCCAGATGGGTGGTGGTCACGGCGTAGTCCTGCTCGCCGACCTGCGCGGTCCGCGCCTCCTCCATCGCGTAGCTGAGGCGGTACTTCTGGGGCCACAGCGGCCAGGGCGTACGGTCGTCGGGGCGGCGCGCGGGCGGCTCGGGCAGCAGCTCGAGCTGGGTGATGGAGGCCGCGCCCTCGCGCATCGAGTTGCCCACGCAGTCCGCGCCGGTGTCCCCGCCGCCGATGACGATGACGTGCTTGCCCGCAGCGGTGATCGGCGCCTCGAACCCACCGCCGTCCTGCTGCGCGGCGACCCAGCGGTTGCGCCCGTAGAGGTACTCCATGGCGTAGTGCACCCCGCCCAGCTCGCGGCCGGGGACGGACAGGTCGCGGGGCACGCGGGAGCCGGTGGCCAGCACGACAGCGTCGAAGCGCTCGCGCAGCTCGGGAACGGTGACGTCGACGCCGACGTCCACCCCGCAGCGCACAACGACGCCCTCGGCGGCGAGCTGGTCCACGCGCCGCTGCACGACCCACTTCTCGATCTTGAAGTCGGGGACGCCGAAGCGCACCAGGCCGCCGGCCGACTCGTCGCGCTCGAAGAGGGTGACCGCGTGGCCGTTGCGCCGAAGCTGCTGGGCGGCGGCCATGCCCGCGGGCCCCGAGCCCACCACCGCCACCGCGTAGCCCGTCTCCTTGCGCGGCGGCTGGGGCGCGACCCAGCCCTCCTCCCACGCGCGGTCGATGATCGCGTTCTCGATCTGCTTGATGGACACCGCATCGCCCTCGCGGATCTCCAGCACGCAGGCGGCCTCGCACGGCGCGGGGCACAGGCGCCCGGTGAACTCCGGGAAGTTGTTGGTCGCGTGGAGCTGGCGGATGGCGTCCTGCCAGCGGTCGCGGTAGACGAGGTCGTTCCAGTCGGGGATCAGGTTGCCCAGCGGGCAGCCGTTGTGGCAGAAGGGCACGCCGCACTCCATGCACCGCGCGCCCTGCTCGGCCAGCTCGTCGTCGGGCCGGCGCTCCATGAACTCGTGGTAGTCGCCCGAGCGCTCCGCGGGGTCGCGGTAGACCACGCCCTCGCGCTCGATCTTGAGGAAGGCTCCCAGCTCACCCATCAGCGCGCACGCTCCGGCGCGACGCCCGCGCGCATCATTCGCCGTCCTCCTGGCGCACGGACGGGCTGCCGACCACGTCGACGACCTCGCCCTCGAACTCGTCGGCGCGCGGAGGCCTGCCGTTGGTGGCGGCCGACTCCTGCGCGGCCAGCTCGGCCAGCACGCGCTTGTAGTCGGTCGGGAAGACCTTGACGAAGCGGGGCAGGATCGCGTCCCAGCCGTCGAGCACGCGCCGGGCGACAGGCGAGTCGGTGCGCTCCAGGTGCTCGGCCACGAGCGTGCGCAGCTCGATGGCGTCGGCCTCGTCGAGCTCCTCGATCTGGTCGGCCATCGCCGCGTTGATGCGCGAACCGAAGAGCCCGTGCTCGTCGAGCACGAAGGCCAGGCCGCCGCTCATGCCCGCGGCGAAGTTGCGCCCGGTCTTGCCGAGCACCACTACGCGCCCGCCTGTCATGTACTCGCAGCCGTGGTCGCCCACGCCCTCGATGACCGCGGTGGCGCCCGAGTTGCGCACGGCGAAGCGCTCGCCGGCCATCCCGCGGAAGAACGCGCGGCCGCTCGTGGCGCCGTAGAGGACGGTGTTGCCGATGATGACGTTGTCCTCGGCCGCGAAGCCGGCACCGTCCGGCGGCACCACGGCCAGCGTGCCGCCCGACAGGCCCTTGCCCGTGTAGTCGTTGGCCTCGCCGTGCAGGGTGAACGAGACGCCCGGGGCCAGCCAGCCGCCGAAGGACTGCCCGGCCGAGCCGCGCAGCGTGACCCTGATGGTGTCCTGCGGCAGCCCGTCCGCGCCGTGGGCGGCGGCGATGTGGCTGGAGAGCACCCCGCCGACGCAGCGGTGCACGTTGCGCACCGCCGTCTCGATCTCCACCGGCTCGCGGCGCTCCAGCGCCGGCCCGGCCTGCTCGATCAGCGTCCAGTCCAGATGATCGTCGAGCACGGGGGCCTGCCCGCGCACACGCCGGCGCGGCGCATCGGCGGGCAGCGGCGGCTGGGCGAGGACGTGGGTGAGATCGACGCCGCGCGCCTTCCAGTGCTCGATGGCCCCGTCGGCCTCGAGCAGCTCGGTGCGCCCGATGAGCTCGTCGACCGACCGCACGCCGAGGGAGGCCATGATCCGGCGCGCCTCCTCGGCGACCAGGAAGAAGAAGTTGACCACGTGCTCGGGCGTGCCCGTGAAGCGCTTGCGCAGCTCGGGGTCCTGCGTGGCGATGCCCACCGGGCAGGTGTTGAGGTGACAGGCGCGCATCATGATGCAGCCCGTCGCGATCAGCGGGGCGGTGGAGAAGCCCATCTCGTCGGCGCCCAGCAGCGCGGCGACGACCACGTCGCGCCCCGTCTTGAGCTGGCCGTCGGTCTGCACGGTTATCCGGGAGCGCAGGTCGTTGCGCAGCAGGGTCTGCTGGGTCTCGGCCAGCCCGATCTCCCACGGCACGCCGGCGCACTGGATGGAGCTCAGCGGCGAGGCGCCCGTCCCGCCGTCGTGGCCGGAGATGAGCACATGGTCGGCGTTGGCCTTGGCCACGCCCGCGGCCACCGTGCCCACGCCCACCTCGCTGACGAGCTTGACCGACACCGAGGCCCGCGGGTTGGAGCAGCGCAGGTCGTAGATGAGCTGCTTGAGGTCCTCGATGGAGTAGATGTCGTGGTGTGGCGGCGGGGAGATGAGCCCCACGCCGGGCGTGGTGTGGCGCACCCCGCCGATGTAGTCATCGACCTTGTGGCCGGGGAGCTGGCCCCCCTCCCCGGGCTTGGCGCCCTGGGCCATCTTGATCTGGAGCTGGTCGGCGTTGACCAGGTAGTGGATGGTCACGCCGAAGCGCCCGGAGGCCACCTGCTTGATGGCCGAGCGGCGGTCGTCGGTGAAGCGCACCGGGTCCTCGCCGCCCTCGCCCGTGTTGGACTTGCCGCCCAGGCGGTTCATGGCCTGTGCGAGGGTCTCGTGGGCCTCGCGGGAGATGGAGCCCAACGACATCGCGCCGGTGGAGAAGCGCTTGACGACCTCCGAGGCCGGCTCGACCTCGTCCAGGGGCACGGGCTCGACCCCGCCGGTGGCGAACTTCAGCAGACCGCGCAGGGTGGCCCGGCGCGACGCGTCGTCGTTGACCATGGCCGCGTACTCGTCGTACTTGTCGGGCGCCGACCCGTTCGCGCGGACGCTGTGCTGCAGCGCCGCGATGGTCTCGGGGTTCCACATGTGGTGCTCGCCGTCGCGCCGCCAGGCGTAGACGCCGCCCACCGGCAGGAGCTCCTCGTGGGAGACCGGGTAGGCGCGCGCGTGGCGGTCCAGCGTCTCGCGGGCCAGCACCTCGAGCCCGATGCCGCCGATGCGCGAGGCGGTGCCCGTGAAGTGGCGGTCGATCAGATCCTTCTCGAGGCCGACCGCCTCGAAGATCTGCGCCCCGCAGTAGGACTGCGTGGTGGAGATGCCCATCTTGGAGATCGTCTTGAGCAGCCCCTTGCCGATGGCCTTGACCACGTTGCGCTGCGCCTCGCCGTCGCTCTCCACGCCCGGTACGCGCCCCTCGAAGACCAGCTCGTCGACGGAGTCGAGCATCAGGTAGGGGTTGATCGCCCCCACCCCGTAGCCGATCAGCGTGGCCATGTGGTGGACCTCGCGCGGCTCGCCGGACTCCAGCACCAGCCCGCAGCGCAACCGCGTGCCCGCGCGCACGAGATGATGGTGCACCGCACCCACGGCCAGCAGCGAGGGGATCGGCACCCGGCGCTTGCCCATCCGCCGGTCGCTGAGGATGAGCACGTTGACGCCGACGGCCAGTGCGTCGTGGGCCTCGTCGCAGATCTCGGCCAGGCGGCGGTGCAGGCCCTCGGGACCGTGCTCCACCGGCCAGGTGATGTCCAGGGTGTGCGCCTTGAAGATGTGGTGATCGACGTGGCGCAGCGTCTCCAGCTCCTGGTTGCGCAGGATGGGCTGGTCGAGCACGAGCTGGTGAGCGTGCTGGGGCGACTCGCTGAGCAGGTTGACCTCGCCGCCGATCCCGCCGGCCAGGCTCATCACGACGTCCTCGCGGATCGGGTCGATCGGCGGATTGGTCACCTGGGCGAAGAGCTGCTTGAAGTAGTTGAACAGCGGCGGACACTGGTCGGAGAGCACGGCGAGGGCCTGGTCGTTGCCCATCGAGCCGATCGGCTCGGCGCCCGTGGCCGCCATGGGCGCCAGCAGCACCCGCAGGTCCTCCTGCGTGTAGCCGAAGGCCAGTTGGCGCAGCCGGGTGGGCTGCACGCCGGTCATGGTCACGTGCGCGGGCTCGAGGTCGGAGAAGTGGACGGTGGCCTCCTCGTGCCAGCGCCCGTAGGGGCGGCGGGTGGCCACCTGCTCCTTGACCTCCTCGTCCTCGACGATGCGCCCCTGCTCCAGATCGACCAGGAAGAGCTTGCCCGGCGCGAGGCGGCCCAGGCGCGCGACGTTGCCGGGGTCGATGTCCAGGAGGCCGGCCTCGGAGCCCAGCACCACCACGCCGTCCTTGGTCTCCACCCAGCGCCCCGGGCGCAGGCCGTTGCGGTCCAGCGTCGCCCCCACCACGCGCCCGTCGGTGAAGGCCACCGCGGCGGGGCCGTCCCACGGCTCCATGAGGCAGGAATGGAAGGCGTAGAAGCCCCTGAGGTGGTCCGGGATGTCGTCGCGGTCCTTGTAGGCCTCGGGGATCATCATCATCGTCGCGTGGGGCAGCGAGCGCCCCCCGAGCATGAGCAACTCGAGGACGTTGTCGAAGGTGGCCGAATCCGACCCGCCCGGGCGCACGATGGGCATGACCTTCTGCAGGTCGACGCCGAACAGCTCGCTGGAAAGCTGGCTCTCCCGCGCGCGCATCCAGTTGATGTTGCCCATGAGCGTGTTGATCTCGCCGTTGTGGGCGATCACGCGGTAGGGGTGGGCCAGCTCCCAGCTCGGGAAGGTGTTGGTCGAGAAGCGCGAGTGCACGAGGCACATGGCGCTGGCGAAGCGCTCGTCGACCAGGTCGGGGAAGAACCCGCGCAGCTGGTGGGAGATCAGCATCCCCTTGTAGACCAGCGTGCGGCTGGACGACGACGCGATGTACAGATCCGGGCCGCTGGCGAGCTCGCACACGCGGCGGATGACGTAGAGCTTGCGCTCGAAGCGATCCTGGTCGGCCTCGAAGCTCGGCCCGGCGCCGACGAAGAGCTGGCGCATGACCGGGCGGCTCTGGTCGGCTGTGGAGCCCACGTGGGCGGGGTCGACCGGCACGTCGCGCCAGCCCAGCAGGCGCTGACCCTCCACGCGCGCGTTGAGCTCGAGCAGTTCCTCGAGCTTGCGCCGGCGCGCGGCATCGCGGGGCAGGAAGCACTGCAGGACCCCGTACTGGCCGGCGGGCGGCAGCTCGAAGTCGACGGCGTGACGCAGGAACGCGTCGGGCATCTGCACGAGGATCCCGGCGCCGTCGCCGGTCAGCGGGTCGGCGCCCGCGGCCCCGCGGTGCTCGAGGTTCTCCAGCGCGGTGAGGGCGTGATCGACCACGTCGTGGCGTGGATCGTTGTCGAGCCGCGCGACGAGGGCCACGCCGCAGGCATCATGCTCGTAGCGCGGGTCGTAGAGGCCAGCGGCCTCCGGGCGGCGAAGGTGGAAGCTCATCTGTCTGAGGGCTCCGATGCGGGGACGGGTTCGGGTTTCCCGTCGTGGGGGAGCGAGGCGGTACGTGAAGGTTAGCAACGGATGGCGCAGACGACCCCCAACGCCGACTGTGTGATGTCGCGCACACGAAGGTGCATGGCGTTTGACCTCGAGGCGGTGGGGTATGCAGGGCCCAACGGGAACGATTCCCGTGAAACCCATCGCGTGATCAGTGCCGGACTTCCCTGCGTCGGCATACGCGATGGCCCCCACACTGCGTCGAGGTGCCTTCCCCCAGGCGCCTCGACGTGTGTCTGGGGCCATACGCCGTGACGGGCGCGTGAAAAGCGCAGGCGGCGGGCAGGATGGCGATGTGCCAGGACGGTGATTCTGGCCGCCCCGCTCGCGGAGCCCACCACCCCACAACACCTTGACCGACAGCCCTGACCTCGAGCTGACCTTGCCGGCGCGCGCCGAGAACGTCGCGATCGTCCGTCATGCTCTTGGTGGCCTCGCCGAGGCGCTCGATGTCGACGATCAGGCGCTCTCGGACATCCGCCTCGCGGTGACCGAGGCGTGCACGAACGTGGTCGTCCACGCCTATCCCGAAGGCGAGGGCCCGTTGCACGTCAGCGCCCTGCTCGACGGCGACGACCGGCTGACCGTGGTCGTGCGCGACAAGGGACGCGGCATCGTGCCCCGGGCCGACAGCCCGGGCCTCGGGCTGGGCCTGCCGCTCATCGCCACGCTGACCGAGGCGCTCGAGCTGGGCAAGGACGACGACGAGCACACTGAGGTGCGCATGATCTTCCGCCTCGCCCACGGCGAGGACGACCGATGAGCGCCGTCCCGGCGCCCGCCAACCACGCGCGGCTGCGCGTCACCGCCGGGCCTCTGGTGGCACCCGTGCTCAGCCGGGTCGTGGGCATGCTCGCGGCCCGCGCCCAGTGCCCCATCGACCGCTTGGACGACGCTCTGCTGCTGGCCGACGCGGTCGCCGCCCACGCTCCCCACTTCAGCATCGAGGACTGTCTCAGCGTGAATGTGCGCGCCGACGAGCAAGGCATGTCGCTCATCGTCGACGGCCTGCGCCCAGACGCAGGCCGCGAGCTGGTGGCCGCGGCCGAGCTACCGGGGGTGGGCAACGTGCTCCGGCGCGTGGCCGACGAGGTCGACGATGAGCCTGACGGCGGCCTCCGCATCCGTCTGGGGTTCCGCTAGCGGGCCATCGGGGGCCGCGGGGTGTTGACCGACGGGTTCGCGGAGCTCACGCTCCAGGTCCGTGACCTCGGCGACCTCGAGCGCTTCTACGTCGACGTCCTGGGCCTGGAGGTGCTCGACCGCCAGGCCGACCGTGTCTGGCTCGCGGCGGGTCCCCACGCCCGCCTGGGGCTGTGGCTGCCCGGCGAGAAGGAGTTCGGTGACGAGGGCGGCGCCCACGTGCACTACGCCTTCTCGGCCGCGCCGGGGCGGTTGGACGAGGTGGCACAGCGACTGCACGAGGCGCGCGTCGAGTACCGAGGACCCCAACAGCACCCCGGCGGCGACCGCTCCCTCTACGTCGAGGACCCCGAGGGAAACATCGTCGAGGTGTGGGACTTCTTCGAGCGCGGCGAGGGCGCCAGACTTGGCGCGTCGGCGCTGGCCGACGACTGACGGATAGACTGCCGCCCCGAATGCCGCCTGAGTTCGCCGTCTCCGAGGAGGAACTGTCCGCCGACCGCCACATCGTGGCCGTCCGCGGAGAGATCGACCTGTTCACCGCCCCCGAGCTCAAGCAGACGCTCACCGACGCCATCGAGCGCGGGCGGACCCGCATCGTCGTCGACCTCGAGGAGACGACGTTCCTGGACTCAACGGCCTTGGGCGTGCTCATCGGCGCGGTCAAGCGCCTGCGCACCCACGAGGGCGCGCTGGCCATCGTCAACACCGACGCCAACATCACCAAGACCTTCGAGATCACCGGCCTCAACCAGATCTTCACCATCGTCGCCTCGCGCGACGAGGCCGTCACGGCGCTCGACGGCGAGGCAGCCGCGTCCTAGTGGCCTGAACCTCAGCTCGGATCCACCGATTTCTCGCCAGCGCGGGGGTGTGCATGCGGTGGTTGCCGGGACGGTTTGCCTGCGGGGCCGCGGCGGGGGGCTCGGCGAAGCCTGACGCCGGATCCGAGCTCAGAGCACGACGCCGAGCAGCAGTGCGGCCAGCACGGCGACGACGGCGATCACCACGACGGTCAACGCGCGCGTCAGCCGGAGCTCGGCCTCCGGCGTCGCCACGAATCCTGCGGGCTCCGTTGCCCTCGCGGGCGCCTGTTGCGGCGCGGCGGCACCCTGGCTGCGCGCCGCTTGGAGCTCCTTGACGGCGGCGGCGCGCTGAGCGACGGCCTCGTCGCGCTCGCGCTCCGCGGCTACGCGGGCGGCCAGAGCGGCGTCGGTACCTGAGAGCAGTTCGTTGCGCTCCCGCCGCGCCGCGCCCCGCTCGTGCTTCATAGCCTCCAGCTCGCCGACCAGCGCGTCGCGCTGGTGTTCCAACCGCTCCAGCGCCGCACCGCCGGGCGCCGCGGAGGGAAGCGGCGTGGCCGCCGTGGCGTCACGTGCGGCCAGCGCCTCGTCGCGCTCCCGCTCGACCCTCTCGCGGACGGCCAGCGCCTCGTCGCGCTCCCGCTCGACCCTCTCGCGGACGACCAGCGCCTCGTCGCGCTCCCTCCCGGCGGTGGCCCGAGCGCTGCGGGCGGCGTCCCGCTCCGCGGTCATCGCGGCGTGCTCGCGGCGCAGCGTGGCCAGGCGGCGGAGGAGGGCAGCGGCCGCGTCGCCTGGCTCGCCGGACGGGATCGAAGCGGTCGGTGGCCGTCGCGCGGTGCCGGCACGGGGCACGTCGCCAAGCGGCGGCAGCGCCACCGCGACCCCCGGGGCAACGGCGAGTTCAACCGTAACGTGACCGGGGTCGGCGCCCTCCCACGGGAAGGCGGCGATCCAGGGCTCCCCCTCCGCCGGCGCCCACGGCTTGTGCTCGAGGGAGGCGAGGAGGCGTCGCCGGCCCTGCGAGCCGGCGACGTCGAGCGTCGGGCGCACGAAGCGCCGCCCGCGCACGCCGTACCACCGGCCGGTCACCTCGAGGCCGCCCGCCGCGGTCCAGCCGAAGCGCTCAACCTCGAAACCGGGCGTCGCGGGCTGCGGCGGTGCCATTCCGCGAGCATAGACCGAGTGGACGGACCTCAGTCTTCGATCAGCTCCAGCACGGCCCGCTCCAGCGGGGCCCGGACGGCGAGGTCGCCGGGGTCCTCGCCGACGGTGGCGACATCGATTGCCTGGCCGTCGGTGAAGCGGTCGATGACGCGCGGGTCGATGTAGGACGAGCGCGCGACAGCCGGGGTGTTGCCCAGGTAGCCGGCCACCTCCTTGACCGCCAGGGTGACCGCCCGCTTGCGGGCTGTCGTCGTGCCGCTGGCGCGGCCCGACACCGCGAGCGCGACGGCCGCCAGCACCGTGGCGCCCCAGGTGCGGAACTCCTTGGCCGACACGTCCTGGCCAGTGCGGTCCTTCAGCCAGGCGTTGACGTCCGCGGAGCGCACGTCGCGCCAGCGACCGCGCTCCTTGTAGGCCAGCAGTTCCTCCCCGCCGCCGCGGCGGCGCTTGAGCGTGCGAAC
>JBBJOB010000040.1:0-12267 GCA_037721455.1 Solirubrobacteraceae bacterium
CGGTAGGCGTCGACGAGGATCGCGTCGTAGCGCTCCTGCGTCGACTCCAGCCACGGCCGTGCATCGGCGGTGTGCACGGTCAGGCGCGGGTTGTTCATGTCGAACAGCTCGCGCCCCACCTCGCTCAGCTCGCCGTCGATCTCCACCCCGTCGATCCGCGTCTGCGGGAAGAGCTTCTCGTAGGCGCGCGAGGTGGTGCCCGCCCCGTTGCCCAGGATGGCGATGCTGCGCGGCGGGCGCTCGAGCACCGCGAAGGGGGCGACGAGGTACTCGTCCCAGATGTTGTCGGTGAGCACCGTCCCGGGTTCGTAGATCGAGTGGATGGCCTGGCCCTCGTTGAGCTCCAGCCAGCGCTCCCGGTCCTCGAACTCGATGACCCGGGCGTACTGGTAGGTCGTCTGGGACTCCCAGATGACCTCGGCGCCCTCGGGCGTGGCGGCCTTGACCGTGCCCACCGGGATGGCCGCCAGCACGATGAGGGCGGCGGGGGCCAGCGCGAAGCGCGCCCGGGCCAGGCCCCACACGCCGATCAGGGCGATGATGAAGGCGAAGAAGAGGAAGGCGCGGGTGGTGCCGACGAACGGGATGAGCACCAGCGAGGACAGGAAGTTGCCCGTCAGCGAGCCGATGGTGGACAGCGCGTAGAGGCGCCCCGATACGCCGCCTGCCTCCTCCACCCGCTCCACCCCCAGGCGCACGGCGTAGGGGGCGATCGCGCCCAGCAGCACAACCGGCATCGCGATCAGGGCCAGCACGCCGAACAGCGAGCCGGCGAAGGCCCCGGCCTCGACGGAGTCCAGCGCCCCCACCGCGACCCCGAGGATGGGGTCGGCGACGAAGGGGATCGCGGCCAGCAGGACCGCCGCGACCAGGACCAGCCTGTACATGCCCTGCGAGGTGGGGTTGCGGTCGGCCAGGCGGCCGCCGAGCCAGTAGCCCAGCGACAGGGCGAGCAGCACGACACCGATGATGTTGGCCCAGATGAGCGTCGAGTCCCCGAAGTAGGGCGCCATCAGGCGGGCCACGGCGATCTCGGCGCCCAGCGACCCCGTGCCCACCACGAAGACCGTCAGCTCGAGCTTCGGTTCGGGCAGGCGCCGCACGCCGGTGAGCCTAAGGACTCAGGGTCATCAGGAGGGCGCCGCGCCCAGATCGGGTCGGGTCAGTCCTCGTAGGGCACGAAGTCCCGCTTGCGTGCGCCGCACACAGGACAGAACCAGGTGTCGGGGATCTCCTTGAAGGCGGTGCCCGGCGGGATGCCGCCGTCTTCGTCGCCTTCCTCGGGGTCGTAGATGAATCCGCATGACTCGCAGATCCAGCGCTGTGCGGCCTCGGTCTCGGTCTCGGTGCTCATGGCCCAGACCCTAGCCGCGGTGCCGGGTACTGTCCGCCGATAGTGCGCTTCGACCGTCCGCCCCCGGGAGAGGAGCTCAACACGGGCCAGGAGACCGTGCCGCGCCAGGCCGCGTCGGTGATCGTGGTGCGCGGGGGCAGCGAGGCGCTCGAGCTGCTGCTCGTCCAGCGGACGCCGCTGGCGAGGTTCATGGGCGGGTACTGGGTGTTTCCCGGAGGGGCCGTGGACGCCCACGAGGGCGAGGGCGACGCGAGCCACCGCGCCGCCGCCGTACGTGAGCTGGAGGAGGAGGCGGCGGTCGGCGGGATCGACCCTGCAGCGCTGGTCAAGTTCTCCCGGTGGATCACGCCCCGTGAGATCGAGATCCGCTACGACACCCACTTCTTCATCGCAGCGCTGCCCGAAGCCGCGCAGCCGCAGGTGGACGGCGACGAGTGCGTAGACATGGGTTGGTTCACGCCCTCCGGCGCGCTGGCTGCCCACGGCGCCGGCGACCTGCCGCTGGTGCTCCCCACCATCAAGCACCTCGAGCAGCTCAAGCCGTTCGCCTCCGCGCAGGACCTCATCGACCATGCCGCCAGTCACGAGGTGCGGCCGGTCACCCCGCGGATCGTCATGGAGGGCGAGGCCGCGCGTGTCCTGCTGCCCGGCGAGACCGGCTACGAGGACGCCGGATGAGCATCGGCGCGGGTCAGCCGGCTAGCACGTGCCGGGTGACCGTCACGCCGAAACGCTCCTGCGCCGAGGCGCAGACGTCGTCCTCGCGATAGCGCTGCTCGTCGTCGGGGTGCACGAAGATCGCGACACGGTCGGCGGGGAAGGTGGCGAGCGCGTCCTGGAGGGCGACGAGCGGCTCGCTCTCCCCAGTGGTCGTCGATGCGCTGTCGGCGCCGGCCTCGCGCGCCGCGTCGCCCGTGCCCTGTGCGGCCTCGTGGGCCTCCGCGATAGCCTCGTCGGAGTCCGACATCCAGAAGGCGATCGCGGAACTGTTCAGCGCGGGGGCGACCACGCGCACCTCGGCGTCGTGCACCTCGTCGCCCAGCTCGCGGCGCAGCAGGTCGGCGCTCAGCGGCTCAGGGGTGAGGACGAGGAGCTTCACGGCCGGTGAGCATACGTCCCGCCGGGTAGGTCCTGCACGGCGCCTCGCAACTTCCGTCGCGTGACGAAGTTAGAGTCGGTGCCATTGGAAAGGTAGTTCGTGTCGACCTCCGCAACGCCATCCACAGCAGGAGCCAGTCGCGTCAGGGTCGCGGCGACTCTGCTGCGCCTGCGTTCGGACGAGCAACTCGTCGCCGCCTTCCGCCAGGGGCAGGAGGCCGCCTTCCAGGTCATCCACGACCGCTACAGGGCCCGCCTGTTCGCCTACGCCCGCCAGATGCTGGGCGGAAGCCCCCAGGACGCCGAGGACGCCCTGCAGGACGTGTTCCTGCGCGCCTACAACGCGCTGCGCGCCGATGCGCGCCCGATCACCCTGCGTGCCTGGCTGTACCGGGTGGCCCACAACCGCTGCATCGACCAGATGCGCCGACCCGCTCCCGTTCCCGTCGAGGCCAGCGAGGAAGCCGCCTCGGACGCGCCCGAGCCCATGGTGGCCGCCCAGCAGCGCGAGGATCTGCGCCGCCTGGTCACCGACATCCGCGCACTGCCCCAGCAGCAGCGCTCGGCGCTGCTCATGCGCGAGATGGACGGCATGACCTACACGGAGCTGGGCGCCGCGCTGGGCGTCACCATCCCGGCAGTCAAGTCCCTGCTGGTCCGCGCGCGCATGGGCCTGGCCGAGACGGGCGAGGCGCGCGACGCCGACTGCCACGAGATCTGCGCCGACCTGGCCTCCAGCCACGACCGTGGCGTGCGCTCGAGCGGGCGCGCCCGGCGCCACCTGCGCGACTGCAACGGCTGCCGCGCCTACCGCGTAGCCCTCAAGGGCACGTCCACCGCCATCGCCGCGCTGGGCCCCGCCTCCCCCGGGCTGCTGGCTGGCCTGGCCCAGGTGCTGGGCCTCGGCGGTGCAGGCTCGGGCGCGCTGGCCGCGGGCGCCGGCGGAGGCGCCGTGGCCACCGGCTCGAGCGCGCTCGCCGTCGGTGCCACCACCACGAAGATCGCCGCCATGCTCGGCGCCGCCGCAGTGGCCACCGGCGGCGCGGCCGCGGTCGAGGAGCGCATCGCCGCCCCGACCGCCCCCGCCCCCGCCCCCGAGCGCGCCGCTACCCCACCCCCGGCCGTTCCCCCCGTGAGCGGCGCGCCGAGCCCCGACACCGTCGCACGCGAGGCGGACGTCGCGCGCGAGGCGGAGGCCGACGAGGAGCGCGAGGAGGCCGGGCGCGAGGATGCGCAGGAGGGCGAGGGAGACGGCGACGGCGACGGCGACGGCGACGGCGACGGCGCGATGGCACCTGAGCAGCAACTTGCCCAGGCGCCGGGCGGTGGCGGCTCTGGCGATGGCTCGTCGGGCGGCTCCTCGGGCGACCGGCAGGACGAGAGCGCAGAGGGCGCAGTGCGGGAGACCAAGCGCCGCGGCGAGCGCCTGCTGGACGTGCCCGTGAGGGCCGTAGACGGCCTGCTCGAAACCGTGCTTCGCACCACCGAGCCCAGGACCAGGCCCTCCGGCGACGGCCCGGCCCAAGCCGAGCAGGCCGCCGACGAGCCTTCGGGAGCCAAGGGCCAGGCCGCGGGCAACGACCCCGGCGGCTAGCCCGAGCGCCGCCCCCGCGGCACCGAGTAGCGCGCGCTCCTCGAGCAGGCCGCGGGTAGCATCGCCGCCATCGAGCGTTACCTGGCCTCCCTCGATCACGAGACGCTGCTGGTCCGGCGCGGCGCGCGGTCGGGGCTCTTCACGATGGTCGCGGTGCACTCGACGGTGCGCGGGCCGGCGCTGGGAGGCTGTCGCATGTGGCCCTATGACGACACGCGCGCCGCCGTCCGCGACGTCCTGCGCCTCTCGGGCGCGATGACCTTGAAGGCGGCGGCCGCGGACCTGCCGATGGGCGGCGGCAAGGGCGTGATCATGCTGCCGGCCGGAAGCCTTCCCCCCACCGGCGCGCAGCGTACGGCGGTGCTCGAGGACTTCGGCGATACCGTGCAGGCCCTCGACGGCGCCTACGTGACCGCCGAGGACGTGGGCACCGCCGAGGAGGACATGCAGGCCATCGCCGGGCGCACGCGTCACGTCAGCGGTCTGGACGTGCGGCGAGGTGGCTCGGGCGACCCGAGCCCGTGGACGGCCCTGGGCGTGCAGGAGGCCATCGAGGTGAGCCTGGAGCACGCCACCGGCACCGGCGATCTGGCCGGGCGCACGGTTGCCATCGCCGGTCTGGGCACCGTCGGCGCCGCGCTGGCCGCCGGGTGCGCGCGGGCGGGCGCCGACCTGCTGGCCGCCGACATCGACCCTGCCCGCCGCGCGGTCGCCGAGAGGCTGGGCGCCCGCTGGGTCACGCCGGCCCAGGCGCTCGAGGCCGAGGTCGACGTCTACGCGCCGTGTGCCCTCGGGGGCGGGCTCGACCACGAGACCGCCGCCCGTGCGGGCGCCCGGGTCATCGCCGGAGCGGCCAACAACCAGCTCGCCGACGAGAGCGTGGCCGAGGTGCTCGCAGGCCGCCGCGTGCTGTGGGCGCCCGACTTCGTCTGCAACGCCGGCGGCATCATCAACATCAGTGTCGAGCTCGACGGCACCTACGAGCCGGCCCGCGCCCGTGAGCGCCTCCGCGTGATCGGCCGGACCCTGCGCCGGATCTTCGCCGACGCCGATGCCGCTGGCACAACGCCGCTGGTGGCGGCCAAGGCGCTCGCGCACGAGCGCCTGACCGGGCCGGCGGCGCACTAGCGCGCGAGCGTCACGACTGCGTCATACCGGGTGGCGGCCAGCGTGGGCGCTCGACCCCCGCGGGCAGGCGCCCCTCCTCGTCGAGCTTGTCCAGGTGGGCGGCCATGGTGATCGCAGCGGCGGGCCGCAGGACGGCAGGGGCGTCGGCCCAGGCGGCGTCCAGCAGCTCGTCGATGCCACGCAGGCCGCGCTCGAGCGCCTCGAGCAGCGCCTCATCGCGCCGGCGGCGATGGGCCAGGTAGCCGGCCAGGTGGGCCACGGGGTCGGTGATGACCGGGCCGTGGCCTGGGCACAGCAGGGACGGCTCCAGCGCGCGCAGGCGCTCCAGCGCCGCGAGGTAGCCACGCAGAGCGCCCGGGTCGGGCGCCACGAACACGCTGCCCTCCCCCAGGACGCTGTCGCCCGTGAACACCACGTCGTCCAGGACGTAGGCAAGGTGATCAGGCGAGTGGCCGGGGGTGGCCACGGCGAGGAGAGGACCCGCACGCCTCCCCTCGTCCACCGCGACGACGGGCGCGTCGAGCCGGCGCGCCAGCTCGGCAGCCCCCTCCGCGTGGTCGTGGTGCTGGTGGGTGAGCGCCAGGCCGCCGGCGCCGCCGCGGCACCCGACCTCCTCGAAGACGCTGTCGAGGTGCTCCACGAGCGCCGGGCCCGGATCGATCACCCAGCACGGGTCGCGCCCGACGATCCACGTGTTGGTCCCGCTGAGCGTCAGGGGACCGGGGTTGTCGGCGCGCACCAGGACGACGTCGTGGGCGGCGAGCACGTCGGCGGTGCACGCGTCGCTCATTCCAGCCCCCGGCGCAGGCGCCGCCCGATCTCGCGCTGAAGCTCTCCCGCCACCAGCTCCTCGGGCAGGTGACCCAGCGCCCCACGGACCACCTCCGCCTCGACGCCCCCGCCCAGCGCCTCCAAGCGGTCCAGCAGCACGCCGACGTCGCGGGTGGAGGTCAGCCGCTCGAGCTCGTGCGCGAGCCGCTCGAGCTCCTCGGGTCCCACCGCGTGTCCTCCATGTGACCACCGTACCCGCAGGCCGGTTGGAGACCATGCGGGAGGGGTATCACGCGAGTCTTCGTGGGTTTGAAGGACCCCCCCGCAGTCGCCGAAGCCAGCGTCGAGGAGGCCGCCGAGAAGGCCGCCCTGCCTCCCTCCACCGGGTCGCCCGCCGACCCCCCGCCGGACGACGAGGCCCATGCCGAGCGCTCCGAAGACCCGGGCGCGCAGCCGAAGATCGAGCTCGTGCGCCGGTGAAGGCCGCCGGCTCCCGCCCGGCCTCCTTCGAGCGCCTGCGGCGGCTGCCCGGCGTCGGGCGCGCCCTGGACTGGGGCATGGGGGCCAGCGCCGCTTCGCCCCCGACCCGCAGCGCCGGCGCGCGCACCGCCGGGCTGAAGGTCACCGAATCGATCTGCCCGTACTGCGCGGTGGGCTGCGGCCAGGTGGTCTACACGCGCGACGGCGAGCTGGTGGACATAGAGGGCAACCCGCGCTCGCCCATCAACCAGGGCACGCTGTGCCCCAAGGGGGCGGCCTCGCGCCAGCTCGTGCAGCAGCCGGGACGCCTGAGCAAGGTCCGCTACCGCCGCCCGGGCGGCACCGAGTGGGAGGAGCTCGAGCTCGAGACGGCGATGGAGATGATCACGCAGCGCGTGATCGCCGCTCGCGAGGACGGCTGGCAGGACACCGACCGCCTCGGCCGGCGCGTCGACCGCACGATGGGCTTCGCCCACCTTGGCGGCGCGACACTGGACAACGAGGAGAACTACCTCATCAAGAAGCTCTTCACGGCCATGGGCGCCGTGCAGATCGAGAACCAGGCCCGCATATGACACTCCTCCACGGTGCCCGGTCTGGGCACCACGCTGGGGCGCGGAGGCGCCACCGACTTCCAGCAGGACCTCCAGCACGCCGACTGCATCGTCATCGAGGGTTCCTCGATGGCCGAGGCCCACCCGGTCGGGTTCCGCTGGGTCATGAAGGCCAAGGAGCGCGGCGCCACCATCATCCACGTCGACCCCCGCTTCTCGCGCACCAGCGCGCTGGCCGACCTCCACGTGCCGATCCGCGCGGGCACCGACATCGCCTTCATCGGCGGCCTGATCCGCCACGTCATCGAGAACGACGCCATCTTCCGCGACTACGTGGTCGCCTACACCAACGCGTCGACCATCGTCGGCGAGGACTTCGAGGACACCGAGGATCTGGCCGGGCGCTTCTCGGGCTACGACCCCGACACGGGACAGTACGACCCGTCGTCGTGGGCCTACGACACCGGCGAGCCGCCCGACCCCACGCTCGAGCACCCGCGGTGCGTCTTCCAGGTGCTGCGTCGCCACTACGCGCGCTACACGCCCGACATGGTGCAGGAGGTGTGCGGCATCACCCCCGCGCACTTCGCGGCCGTTGCCGACGCGCTGACGCGCAACTCGGGGCGCGAGCGCACGGCCGCGTTCGTCTACGCCGTCGGCTGGACGCAGCACACCGCCGGCGTGCAGATGATCCGCAGCGCCGCGATGTTGCAGCTCCTGCTGGGCAACATCGGCCGCCCCGGCGGGGCATCATGGCGCTGCGCGGCCACGCCTCCATCCAGGGCTCGACCGACATCCCCACGCTGTTCGACATGCTGCCCGGCTACCTGCGCATGCCCGCTGCCGAGGACGACCTGCAGTCGCTGGAGGCCTATAACGCGGCGGCCGGCAACCCCAAGGGCTGGTGGGTCAACTACCCCAAGTACTCGATCTCGCTGCTCAAGGCGTGGTTCGGCGAGGCGGCCACCGCCGACAACGACTTCGGCTTCGGCCACCTGCCCAAGATCTCGGGCAACCACGTGCACTTCGCAACGATGCTGCGCGCGCTGGACGGCGGCCTGGACGGGCTGTTCCTCATGGGCCAGAACCCGGCCGTGGGCTCCCAGCACGCCGGCCTGCAGCGCCGAGCGCTGGCCAGCCTGAAGTGGCTCGTGGTGCGCGACCTGGCCGAGATCGAGAGCGCCACCTTCTGGCGCGACTCCCCCGAGGTGACGTCGGGCGAGCTGAACACGCAGGACATCCAGACCGAGGTCTTCCTCATGCCCGCCGCCAGCCACGTGGAGAAGGAGGGCTCGTTCACCAACACCCAACGCCTGGTGCAGTGGCGCGACAAGGCGCTCGAGCCGCCGGGCGACGCCCGCTCGGAGCTGTGGTTCATGCACCACCTGGGCAAGCGGGTGCGGGCACACTACGCGGGCTCGGACCGCGAGCGCGACTGGCCGATCCTCAACCTGACCTGGGATCTGCCCGAGCACGGCGAGCGTGCCGAGCCCGATGCCGAGGCCGTGGTCAAGGAGGTCAACGGCTACGTCGTGGCCACGGGCGAGCCCGTCTCGGGCTTCGCGGCGCTGGCCGACGACGGCTCCACCGCCTGCGGGTGCTGGATCTACTCGGGCATCTACGCCGACGGGGTCAACCAGGCCCGCCGGCGCGAGCCGGGCGACATCGCCGACCCGGCCGGGGGCTGGGTCTCGCCCGAGTGGGCCTGGGCCTGGCCGGCCAACCGGCGCATCCTCTACAACCGTGCCTCGGCGGACCCCGACGGCAACCCGTGGTCGGAGCGCAAGCGCTTCGTCTGGTGGGACGAGGAGGCAGGCGCCTGGACGGGCTACGACGTGCCCGACTTCCCGCTGGACAAGCGCCCGGACTACGAGGCGCCCGACGGCGCGCTGGGCATGGACGCGATCGCCGGCAGCGAGCCGTTCAGTCTCAACCAGGACGGCCGCGGCTCCCTCTTCGCTCCCAGCGGGCTGGCCGACGGGCCGATGCCCGCCCACTACGAGCCCATCGAGTCGCCGGTGGCCAACCTCTTGTACCCAAACATGGACACCAACCCGGTGGCCCTGCGCTGGCGGCGGCCCGACAATCCGTACCACGAGACCGAGGACCCCCGCTACCCGATCGTGGCCACCTCGTTTCGCCTGACCGAGCACCACACAGCCGGCGGGATGAGCCGCAAGCTGCCCTGGCTGGCCGAGCTGCAGCCCGAGATGTTCGTGGAGATCGACCCGGTGCTGGCCACCGATCGCGGGATCGTCGACGGCGGCTGGATGGTCGTGATGACCGCGCGCGGCGAGATCGAGGCCCGCGCCCGGGTGACCGACCGCATCCGTCCGCTGCGCGTGGACCGCCGCCGGGTGCACCAGGTGGCGCTGCCGTGGCACTGGGGCTACTCGGGACCGGTGCGCGGGGACACCACCAACGACCTCGGCGTGCTGTCGGGCGACCCCAACGTGTTCATCCAGGAGTCCAAGGCGTTCTCCTGCAACGTGCGGGCGGGCCGGCGCACCGGTGCCTCCACCGCCCGGCTGGCCGGCGTGCACGCCGGCCAGCACATCGCCGTGGACGAGGACGACGTGCTGGCCGAGAACCCCAAGGAGACCCCGCCGACGTGAGCACAACGACCGCCGCACCAACGGAGCTGGCCGTCCATCAGGTGGACGCCCGGCGGATGGGCTTCTTCACCGACACGACGACCTGCATCGGCTGCAAGGCCTGCGAGGTGGCCTGCAAGCAGTGGAACGACCTGCCCTCCGACGGCGCGCAGTTCGAGACGGGGTCCTACGACCACACGGGCTCGCTGGGCGCGTCGACGTGGCGCCACGTGCGCTTCGTGGAGATGCTGGACCCGGCGGCGGGCGGGCCTGGATCCGGACACCCGGGCGACCTCGATCTGGTCCAGTGGGCCGCCGACGGGGACGGAGAAGGCAGCGGCCCGGGGGCGGGCGCGGGGGTGGGCGGGCCAGCATCCACGGGCGTCCTGGGCGACAACCGCTGGCTGTTCATGTCCGACGTGTGCAAGCACTGCACCAACGCCGGATGCCTGGACGCGTGCCCCACCGGCGCGCTGGTGCGCACCGAGTTCGAGACCGTGATCGTCCAGCAGGACGTCTGCAACGGCTGTGGCTACTGCGTGCCCGCCTGTCCCTTCGGCGTGATCGACCGCGCGCCCACCGATGGCCGCGCGGCCAAGTGCACCCTCTGCTACGACCGCATGGAGGACGGGCTGGAGCCCGCGTGCGCGAAGTCGTGCCCCACCGACTCGATCCAGTTCGGCCCCTACGAGGAGCTCGTGGACATCGCCCAGCGGCGTGTGGCCACGCTTCACGAGCGCGGCGAGACGGGCGCCTACCTCTACGGCGCGGGCGATGAGCCCGGCGAGGAGTTGGCCGGCGGCCTGGGCGCGTTCTTCCTGCTCACCCAGCCGCCCGAGCGCTACGGGCTGCCCGCGCAGGCGCAGTCGCCGGTGCAGGAGAACGTGGCGCCGGCCACGGTGGCGGCCATTTCCGCGGGCCTGCTGGCCGCAGCCGGCGTGGCGCTGGCCTTCGTGAGCGCCGCGCACGGCCAGGGCCGCGCGGCGCGCCTGCGCCGCCGGAGGCGCTGGTGAGCGGGTCTGACGTCGACCGCAGGCCGCCGCTTGCGGGGGCCGGAGGGCGAAACCTCGAATCCCGGCGTCTCGAGGACCCTCCCGTCCCTCCGCCCCGCATCACGCCCGAGCACGAGCCGCCGGCCGACCCGGGCGAGCGTGAGGCCCACTGGACGCACGACCCCGCGGTGCGCGACACCACCCCCGCCGTGGGCACCGCAGGGCAGCCCGCCTCGTGGGGGCGCGCGCAGGAGGGCGCCGACGTCGCGCTGGCACGGCCCGAGTGGGGCGACGCGCAGTGGTCCTACCTGTTCAAGGGCGACACCGTCTACGCGCCGACGCTGCCCGCCGAGGGTCAGGTGCCCGAGGCCGCGCGCGCCGCGCGGGCGCCCGACGAGATCGGGACGGTCCAGGGCCCGATGATCAAGCCCGCGGTATGGACCTGGGAGATCCCGGTCTACTTCTGGACGGGCGGCATAGCGGCGGGCGCGTCGTTTGTCGCGCTGGCCTGTGACCTGGCCGGTGACCCGCGCTCGGCCCGGGTGTGCCGCGCCGTCGCCCTGGGCGCCCTGGCGCCCTCGCCGGCTCTGCTGATCATGGACCTGGGGCGCCCGGCGCGCTTCCTCAACATGCTGCGCATCTTCAAGCCCCGGTCGCCGATGAACACCGGCGCGTGGGCGCTGAGCCTGTTCGGCGCGCTGGGCAGCGGCGCCGTTGCCGCCGACCTCCTCGGCGCACCCCGCGCGGCGCGCGGCCTGGGCGCCGCCAACGCCGTGGTCGGCGGCTACCTGGGCTCCTACACCGGCGTCCTGCTGGCCAGCACGGCGGTGCCCCTGTGGGCGCGCAGCCGTCTGTTCCTGGGCCCGATCTTCGTGGCCACCGCGGCCGCCACCGGCGCGGCGGCGTGCCGGCTGACCCTCGTGGCCCGGGGCCTGCCCGTCGGCCACCCCACGCGCGAGGCGCTGGGCACCGTGGAGATGGGGGCGATGGCGGCCGAGCTCGGGCTGTCGCTGGTCAACGAGCGGCGCCTGGGCCCCACGGGGGACCACCTCGAGCACGGCCGGGCCGGGAGGCTGTTCAAGGTCGCCAAGGCGGCCGTCTACGGCGGCCTGGCCCTGCGCCTTGTGCGCCGGCGCCTGGGCCCCTGCGCGCACCACGCGGCAAGCGCGGCCTACCTGGGCGCCGGTCTGTGCTTCCGCTGGGCCTGGATCGAGGCCGGCAGGACGTCGGCCGGCGACCACGACCAGGTGGCGCGCATGGCCCGCAGCGAGTTCGGCGAGAGCGATCGCGTGCGCCGACTGATTCATAGGCGCACGCGCTCCCTGCACCGTCCGCGCCGCGCCGCAAGGGCGCCGCGCGGCGCTGCGCGCGCCTACGCCGAGGCGGTGCGCCGGACGAGCCTGTTCGTCGAGCGGATAGGTGCCGAGCTAGGCATGTGTCCATCTGGTAACGGGGGATGGTGCTCCTCGGCCGCAGCGCCGATATATCGATTGTCTAAGCGCCTGCGTTTCTACACCCCTGACCGCTCGCGTCCTTATCCCGTCGGAGCAAGCCCCTGTGCCTGACAGGCACGCCAGGGCAAGAAAGTAGGCAGCCGTGAAGCGCATGTCATGGGCCCAGGCTCACGCAGTCACGATGCATGCAACCTCGAAGAGGCTGGTGGCGCTGATCGCACTCGTGGTCGCACTGGGTGCGGTCGTCT
>JBBJOB010000247.1:0-3249 GCA_037721455.1 Solirubrobacteraceae bacterium
GCCCGCAAGTTCCGCCCGTTCCGGCGGGCCCCGGCCCGCCTGCCTCCGCCGGGCTATGCACGGAACTTCCGGCCACGTGTACTAGAGTCACGTCGGGCATGGAGGCTCTCGCCGTCATCGCCATCCTCATCGTCGCGGCGATCGGCATCACGGTCGCCCTGCGCAACCGGGGCGGCGGCGAGCGAGCCCTCCCCGCGTCGTCGGCCGGCGACGAGCAGCGTGCGCTGCACGGCGACGTACGCCGGCTCGGCCCGGGCGACGTCGTCAACTACGACGGCACGGACTTCGTCGTCGACCGGACGCTGCGCTTCGAGGAGGAGGGCTTCTCGTGGGACGAGCACCTGCTCGAGGACGAAGTCGACGGGCGGCGGTTGTGGCTGTCGGTGGAGGACGACGAAGGCCTGCAGGTGACGGCGTACGAGCGGCTGGCCGGCGCCGCGCTGGAGCCGGGCGCCACGCAGCTCGAGCACGACGGCACGACCTACCGCCGCGACGAGCAGGGCCGCGCCGCCTACCGCACCGAGGAGCGCGACGGCCCCGGCGGCAAGGGCGCGATGGAGTACGCCGAGTACGTGGCCGGCGACAGGCGACTGGCCTTCGAGCGCTACGGCACCGGGGGGTGGGAGGTCTCGCAGGGCACCGTGATCTCCGAGCACGCCCTCGAGCTCTACCCCGCGAGCTGACCGCACGCCAACGTCCCGGCGGCGGGCGCTGGGGTCAGCCGCCCTCGCCGCCGCCGCCGGCCTCGAGCAGGTACTCGACCAGCATGTCGAGCTCCTCCTCGCTGAGCGACTCGCCGTAGTCGGCGGGCATGATGCCGCCGCCGAAGCCCTCCGCGATCTCAGAGTCGGGTTGGACGATCGCGGTGCGCAGCTCCTCCTCACTGACGCCCTGGAGGAAGGAGTCCAGCTCGGGGCCGATGGTCGCCGAGGTGCCGGCCGCCTCGAGGGTGTGGCACTGGCCGCAGGCCTGCGCGCCACCCTCGCCGCCCTCGAGGAACACGAACTCGCCCGTGCCGGGCTCGGCGTCACTGCGCCCGGCCTCGGCCAGCAGCCCCTGGTCCTCGCCGGCGTTGGCGACGGCGAAGGCCACGTAGGCGGCGACGTTGCGCGCCTTCTGGCCCGTGAAGATGTCGGGCGGCATGTAGGCGGGGCTGTCCTCGGGGACCTTCGCCGGGTTGAGGATCTGCTGGTGCACCGCGCCCTCGATCCCCTCGCGACCGAAGCCGTCGACCAGCGCGCGCTGGAAGGCGGCGTCGAGGCCGGGCCCGATAGGGCTCTGCGAGCCGGCGCGCTCCAGCGTGTGACAGGACGCGCAGCCCTCCAGGAAGGCCTCCTTCCCGGCCACCAGGTCGGTGTCGTCGCTGCCACACGCACCAGCCGCGATCGAGACCGCCAGCAGGCTCGCCGCCACGACTCCTCCACGCAGTGCCCGGACACCTCTCCACATGCGGCGCGGACTCTATCCCAGCGCACGGCGACGTGGAGCGATCACTCGAGGGGGGACGTGTGGGAGCGCGCCAAGCTCGCCGCGGGCGGCGCGCAGCACCCCTCGGGCGACGCCCTCCCACGAGTAGCGCTCGCCCGCCGCGGCGCCCAGGGCCTCCCGCGTGCGCGCGCGCACGAGCGCGGAGGTCTGCAGCCAGCCGGCCACCCGGTGGGCGAGGCCCGTCACGACCTGGTCGTCCACGGGGAAGCGCAGCCATGGCCGCGCCTCCTCGGGGACGGCCTCGGCCAACGCGCCGGCCACCTCGGCGAGCCCGGAGTGGTCGGCGCAGACCGGCAGCACGCCGCAGGCCGCGGCCTCGGCGGCCACCATGCCGAAGGCCTCAGGGAAGGTGCTGGGCACCACGAGCGCCTCGCAGGCGGGCAGCAGGCGCGCCAGCTCGGCGTGGTCCAGGCGGCCCACGACCACCAAGCGGTCGGGAAGGCTCGCCGCGGCGGCCACGTAGCGGTCGCGGCCCGGTGGGTCGTCCTCCAGGGCGTCGAGGAAGGCCAGGAGATGTCGCAGCGGCGCCCGCGGCCCACCCTCGGCGGCGCGGCCCTCGTGCGCCAGCGCGCGCACGGCGGCGAGGTCGCCCGCCGCGAGCGCGCCGACCAGCGCCTCGAGGGCCTCCCGGTAGGCGCCGAAGCCGACGAGGACCAGACGCGCCGCCGGCACGCGCTGCACGACCAGCGGCCACGCTGTGGCGAGCAGGTCTACGCCCTTGGACACGATCAGCTTGCCCACGAAGGCCACCAGGCGGTCGACCTGCGGTTCCAGCGCCATGAGCGCCGCTCCGGCCGCCCCGTCGTCGCGCGCGAAGGAGGAGGCGGGAGGGACGACCCCACCCTCCCCCGCGTCTTCTAGCTCGCGCGCGAGGGCGCGCAGGCCGGCCGCGGCCTCGGCGGCCTCCCGGGGCCGGAAGGCGCCGACGTCCACCCCCGGCGGGCCCAGCCGCGTGCGGGCGGCGAGCGCCCCGTCGTCATCCATCACCGCCCACAGCCGCGTGGCGGTGTGCCGTGAGCCGACCAGCACCGCGCCCGCGCCGGCCAGCCCCTCGCGCGCCCACGGGACGAAGCGCTCGGGCTGGCGCGCCACCGTGTACTCCAGAGCGCTGCCGTGCACCTTGACGGCGTAGGGCACCCCCGTGTCGGCCAGCGCGCGGGCCAGCACGGCCGGAGCCATCACCAGGTGGCCGGCGAAGGCGACGTCGGGCCGCGCGCGGGCGACGACCTCGCGCACGGCGGCGACGTTGCGCCGCACGTAGTCCTCGACCGTCGCGTCGTCGAGCTCGGTGAACGGCCGGGCCTCCACGCCCTCGTAGCGGTCGGCGACGTAGACGGGCAGCAGCCCGCCGAGGTCGGGCCGGTAGACCGTGCACCGCGCGCCCTCCACGCGGCCGTGCACCCGCAGCGAGCCCGAGTCCCACTCGCCGGCCGCGTCGACGAAGCCCAGTTCGAGCGCCGCGCGCTCCTGGCAGACGAGGTGCACCTCGGCGCCCAGGTCCACGAGCGCGCGGACCAGCTCGGCCGTGTACACGTTGGAGCCGGTGCCCCCGAGGAGGTAGCCGTGGACGATCAGTACGCGCAACCGACCGTGGACCCTAAGGGCGTGGGGGCATCAGCGGTGGTCGCATGGTGCACAATGGAAAGCGTGTACGCGCCGGGAGGGGGCTCGCAGACTCCGATCACGCTGCTTTGGGCGACCGCCGCGACGCGGTCGCTGCTGGCGGCCGCGGTCGGCCAGGCGGCGCTTGACGGCCCTAAC
>JBBJOB010000248.1:0-3242 GCA_037721455.1 Solirubrobacteraceae bacterium
GCCGCGCGCTGGATGATGTTCCGCAAGATCCCCAAGGGGACCAACTGGTTCTACACGCTGGGCTCGGCGACGCTGTTCGCCTTCCTCTCCCAGACCGTGACCGGCGTCTTCCTGGCCATGTACTACATCCCGGACACCGCCGGCGGCGCGTACGAGTCCGTCCGCTACATCACCAACGAGGTCTTCCTCGGCGAGTTCGTGCGCGGCATGCACAGGTGGGGCTCGTCGGTGATGATCATCCTGGTCATGCTCCACATGGCCCGGACGTTCTTCTTCGGGGCCTACAAGTACCCGCGTGAGCTGAACTGGGTCATCGGCGTGGTGCTGCTCATCCTGACCTACGTCATGGGCTTCACGGGCTACCTGCTGCCCTTCGACCAGCGCTCCTACTGGGCCACGGTCGTGGGCGTGAACATCAACGGCACCGGGCCGCTGGTCGGGCCCTACCTCAACGACTTCATGCGCGCGGGCCCGGACTTCACGCAGTCCACGCTGGCGCGCTTCTACTCCATCCACATGATGCTCGTGCCCGGGATCCTCGCCGCGCTCATCGGCGCGCACCTGTACCTGGTGGCCAAGATGGGCACGACGGCACCCCCGTGGATGAAGCCCGAGAAGAAGGGCGACGTGGACAGGGAGCGCGCGTGAACCGCGCCGAGCGGGAGGCCTACCTCCGCGAGTACTCGATCCTGAAGAGCCAGGGCAAGCCGTTCTTCCCCTACGCGGTGGCCAAGGACTCGCTCATGGCCGTCGTGGTGATGATCGTGATCATCCTCATGTCGCTGATCCTGGGCGCCGAGCTGGGGCCCAAGGCCGACCCGACGACCACCACCTACACGCCCAGGCCCGAGTGGTACTACTACTACCTCTTCGAGGTCCTACGGGTCATCAAGCCGCCGGAGCTGACGCCGCTGGCCACCATCGGCGTCCCGACGATCTGCATGATACTGCTGTTCCTGCTGCCGTTCTACGACCGCAACCCCGAGCGCCGGCCGGAGCGCCGGCCGGTGGCCACGCTGGCCGGCATCGTCACCATCTTCGCCATCGGCTACCTCACCTACGCGGGTGCCGAGGCCGGCTCCCCCAACGAGATCGAGCTGGAGACGCCCGAGCGCATCCAGGCCCAGGGCGGCGAGACCCTGGAATCCTTCGAGGCGGGCAGGATCGTCACCGCCCAGTCGGGGTGCCTGGCCTGTCACAAGATCGGCTCCAACGGCGGCACCATCGGCCCGGACCTGACCGACGTCGGGGAGCGGCTGCCGGCGCAGGCCATCGCGCGCACGTTGGCGAACCCCACGCCGCCCATGCCCACCTACGAATCGCTGCAGGCCGAGTCGCCCGAGCAGTTCGAGGCCCTGGTCGACTTCCTCTCGCTGCTACGCGAAGACGCGGAGTGAGCGCTCCCGGCACCCTGCCCGAGGGGCAGGTGCGGGCGATGTTTGACCGTATCGCAGGGCCGTACGACGTCATGAACTCGGTCATGACGGCCGGCCTGCACCACCGCTGGCGCAGGCGAGCGGTCGACCTGGCGGCGGTCAGACCGGGCGACCGGGCCCTCGACGTGGCCACAGGGACCGGCGACCTCGCCATCGAGCTGGCCCGCCGCGTCGGGCCGAACGGTGAGGTGGTGGGCAGCGACTTCTCGGAGGGCATGCTCGAGCGCGCCCGGGACAAGGCCCCGCCCGCCCGGCGTGCCTCGGCTCAGCTGCGCTTCGAGTGGGGCGACGCCCAGGCGCTGCCCTACGCGGACGCCAGCTTCGCGGCCGCGACGGTGGGCTTCGGCGCGCGCAACTTCGCCGACCTCGAGGCCGGCCTGGGCGAGATGGCCCGGGTCGTACGCCCCGGTGGTCGCGTGGTCGTGCTGGAGATCACCCAGCCCCAGCGCCCGCCGCTGTCGACCTTCTTCGCTCTGTGGTTCGACCGCCTCGTCCCGCTGCTGGGCCGTATCACCGACGAGCAGGCCTACAGCTATCTGCCCAGTTCGGTGAAGCGCTTCCCCGAGCCGCGAGCGCTGGCCGCGATGTTGGAGCGTGCGGGCCTGGAGCAGCTGCGCTGGATCCTCACGGCCGGCGGCATCATCGCGCTGCACGTCGGGGTGCGCCCAGGGTGACGGGAGAGGACGCGGGGCCCGCCTCCGGCAGGGGGGAGGCCGCGGGGCCCGCCGACGGCACCCGCGAGACGGCAGACGGCACCCGCGATCCGGCCGCGGCGGTACGGGCGATCGTTGCGGCGGCGGGGGACCACGTCGCACCGCTACTGAGCCGGGTGGAGGAGCGGCTGGTCGCGGTGGCCGGGGCCCATGGCCCGCCGCTGGACGTCCACGCGGGGGAGACCATCGCCGCCGGCGGCAAGCGCCTGCGCCCGCTGCTGGTCCTCCTGGCCGCGGGCCCAGAGCCTGCCGACGAGGGCCGCCTGGTCCGTGCTGCGGTGGCGGTAGAGCTTGTGCACTCGGCCACGCTGGTCCACGACGATGTCCTGGACGAGGCGCCGCTGCGCCGGGGGCGCCCCACCGTGGTGGCCAGTGCGGGGCCGGGTATCGCCACGGCCACGGGTGATCTGCTGTTCTCCCGCGCCTTCGCCGAGCTCGCCGCTCCCGGCAGCCTGGCCGAAGGAGTGCAGACCCTGTCGGCGGCCAGCTCGGCCCTGGCCCGGGGGGAGCTGCTCCAGCGCGAGGACGCCTGGGCCGCTCGGGTCACGGTCGACCGCTACCTCGAGCGCTGCGAGCTGAAGACCGCCTGCCTGTTCAAGGCGGCCTGCGAGCTGGGCGCGCTGGAGGCCGGCGACGGGCACGAGGACGCGCTGGGGGTCTTCGGCCGCCGCGTCGGGCTGGCCTTCCAGATCCTCGATGACGTGCTCGACGTGGCCGGGCCCGCGCAGCGCACCGGCAAGCACCGCGGCACCGACCTGCTCGACGGCACCGTGACGCTGCCGCTCATCCTGGCCCGCGAGCGCGATCCGGCCGTCGCCGCGACGGACCTGCGCTCCGTGCGCACGGCCCAGCAGGCCGAGGCCGTGTGCGACGCGGTCATCGCCTCGGGCGCGCTGGGCGAGGCGCGCGAACGGGCACTGTTCATGGTTGCCGAGGCCAAGGCCGGCCTGCCGGTGCTCCCCGCCGCCCAGCACCGGGCCTTGGAGCTGGTTGCCGACTCCGTGGTGGAGCGCTACGCCTGAGTGACGTCGCCGGAGGTCCGAACTTGAGAGGACCGGAGGCGAAAGCCGGTCTCCGAACTTGAGAGGACCGG
>JBBJOB010000249.1:0-3235 GCA_037721455.1 Solirubrobacteraceae bacterium
GACGAAGACGGATCGGAGCCATGGCCGTAGCCACCGCGAGCAACTACACCGAGAAGACCGACGAGCAGAAGGCGATCACCGAGATGGTCCGCCAGTTTGCCGACGAGCAGATCATTCCCAACGCCGAGCACTTCGACCACGAGGACGAGTTTCCCCAGGACATCGTGGAGCAGATGAAGGAGCTGGGCCTGTTCGGCGTGACCATCCCCGAGGAGTACGGGGGGATGGGGCTGGACCTCACGACCTACGTGATGATCGTCGAGGAGCTGTCGCGCGGCTGGATCTCCATCAGCGGCATCGTCAACACGCACTTCATCGGCTCCTACCTGCTCCAGAAGTTCGGCACCGAGGAGCAGAAGCAGCGCTGGCTGCCGCGGATGGCCACGGGGGAGATCCGCGCCGCGTTCAGCCTCTCCGAGCCCGAGCTGGGCTCCGACGTGCAGGCCATCAAGACGAGCGCGAAGAAGGTCGACGACAGCAATCCGGCCATGTACGAGATCAACGGCCAGAAGATGTGGGTCACCAACGGCCTCATGTCCGGCCTGGTCTTCGTGCTGGTCAAGACCGACCCCGACGCCGACCCGCGCCACCGCGGGATGACCTGCTTCGTCGCCGAGAAGGAGCCGGGCGTCTCCGAGAACACCGGTGAGTTCGCGGGCTTCACCGTGCCGCCCAAGCTCAAGAAGATGGGCTACAAGGGCGTCGAGTCCACCGAGCTGGTCTTCGACGGCTACCGCTGCCCGGCCGAGAACGTCCTGGGCGGGGAGGAGGCCGGCCTCAACAAGGGCTTCGCGCAGATGATGGACGCGCTGGAGGTCGGCCGCGCCAACGTGGCCGCCCGCGGCGTGGGCATCGCCCAGCGCGCCCTGGAGCTGGCGCTGCGCTACAGCCAGGAGCGCAAGACGTTCGGCAAGCCGATCGCCGAGCATCAGGCCATCCAGTTCAAGCTGGCCGACATGGCCACGCAGATCGAGGCGGCGCGCCTGCTCACGCTGAAGTCCGCGCGCCTCAAGGACGCCGGCGAGCGGTCGGACCTCGAGGCCGGCATGGCCAAGCTCTTCGCCTCGGAGGCCGGGCGCTTCTGCGTCGAGGAGTCCTTCCGCATCCACGGCGGCTACGGCTACTCCAAGGAGTACGAGATCGAGCGCCTCTACCGCGACGCGCCGCTGCTGCTCATCGGCGAGGGCACGTCTGAGATCCAGCGGATGGTCATCGGCAAGAAGCTGCTGTCGCGCCACAAGATCTAGTGGCCGCCGACGACGCCAAGACCCTCCTCGAGGTGGCGGTCACCCGCGCCCTCGAGGAGGTGCCGACCTTCAAGCAGATGAAGCTCGTGGTAGGGGTCGATCTGCGGGGCCGCGGCGACACGCAGCAGTACCGCGTCGAGCTTCCCGGCCCGGAGGTTCGCAAGGACATCGCACCGGACGCCCGGGTGCGGGTGGAGATGCCGCGCGCGTTCTTCAACGCGATGGCCCGCGAGGCCACGATCGCCGACTGGGTCGAGGCCTTCACCTACGGCCAGGCCAAAGCCACGGGCAGCGCCGAGATCCTCAAGCTGATCCGCCACGTCGTGGAGCGCCACGAGGAGCGCTTGCGCACCCGTCGCGCCCGCCGTCCGTAGCCAGGGCGACGTCACACTCGCTGCTCCTCGGAGCACCACCACGTGGTGCGCCCACCGATCGTGGCGCGCTCCATCGGCGCGCCGCAGCGCGGACAGGCCGCGCCGCGGCGGCGGAAGGGGATGACCTCGCCGGTGTGCACGCCGCCGCGGCGGATGGCGTCGCGCGTGGCAGCGCGCAGCGTGCGACGCAGGCGGTCGAGCTCGTCGGCGGCCAGCTCGCCGGCCGGGCGCCGCGGGTCCAGGTGCGCGCGCCACAGGCTCTCGTCGGCCAGCAGGTTGCCCACCCCGGCGATCACCGACTGGTCCATGATGCGTGCCTTGAGCGGCGCGCGGCCCGCGCCGACCGCCGCGCGGAAGGCCTTGCGCGAGACCTCGGCCGCGTCGGGCCCCACGCCCGAGAGGTCGGGGTCCAGGCGCACGCGGCCCAGCCGGCGCTTGTCACGCAGCGCCAAGCGGCCACCGTCGGCGAAGGTCAGCGTGAAGCGGTCCCAGCCACGCGGGTGGGCGGTCGCCGCCCCGTCGCGGGTCTCGGCGCCATCCGGCGGGTCGCCCTCGGCCGCGTCGTCGACGACGATCCGCCCGGCCATGCCCAGGTGCAGGCCCAGCACGGCCTCGCCATCGGTCTCCACCCACATGGCCTTGCCGCGGCGATGGGCCGACACGAGCATCGCGCCCTCCAGCGCCGCCGCGATCTCACCGGGTCTGTGAGGGCGGCAGACGAACGCGTCGGTGTCGTCCACGGAGGCGATGCGCCGGCCCAGCGCGGCGCGCTCCAGCAGCGCGCGCGCACGCTCTACCTCGGGCAGCTCGGGCATCGCCCGAGGCTAGTAGTGGGCTCAGCGCGTCAGCGCGGCCGAGCGCTCCTCGGCCAGGGCGCGGGTCGCCCCGTTGACGACCTGACCCCGCCACTGCTGGTAGACGACCACCGGGATATCGTGCTCGCGGCAGACCTCCGTCACTGTGCGATCGTCGCGCTCGGCGTCGAGCACGAGCCGGAGCCGGTCCTCCGCGCCCACCGAGTGCGGGCCGTCAGCCCAGTCCACGTGTCCCGGCAGCGGCTCGTCGCGGACGATGCGCCCGCCGCGAAAGCTGGTCGCCGCGATCACCAGCCCGGCGGTCACCAGGATCACGTCCTTGATGACGTACTGGCCCTCGAGCGTGGGGGCCAGGCCGGTGAACAGGCGATCGGTCAGCAGTACCAGCGGCGAAAGAACGCCGACGAGCAGGACGGCCAGCAGCCAGATCCCCACTCGCATCCCGCGACCGGTCAGCAGGCACAGGCCGATGAGGCACTCCACGGTGGCGACGAAGACCATTCCGGGCCAGTCCGTCACGAGGCCGAAGGTCACCACGCTCATCGTGGACATCACAAGATCCTCCGCCGGGCTCGCGCCCGGGAAGTACTTCAGGACCCCGAAGCCCAGGAAGACAGCACCCACCGAGACCCGAAGGGCCATCGCGCTGTGGCCGACCAGCCAGCGGTGCAGGGCGTTCTCGATGGCGATGAGTCGTCGCATGGCCGTTCCTGCGGGCACGGCCTTCGATCCGGGTCACCCGAACGCGAACGATTTACCGAACTCTTAGGACCTACTTCTGTCAGCCAGCCAGCCAGCC
>JBBJOB010000250.1:0-3235 GCA_037721455.1 Solirubrobacteraceae bacterium
GCATCCTGCACCTGGGCGGCAACATGCTGTTCCTGTGGATCTTCGGCAACAACGTCGAGGACAGCATGGGCCGCGGGCGGTTCATAGCCTTCTACCTGCTGGGCGGCGCGGCGGCCATCGCACTGCAGGTCGCCATCGGCCCGGACTCGATGATCCCCACCATCGGCGCCTCGGGCGCGGTCTCCGCGGTGCTGGGCGGCTACATCCTGCTCTATCCCCGCGCCCGCGTGGTCACGCTGATCTTCATCATCATCTTCTTCACGATCCTGGAGCTGCGCGCACTGGTGGTGCTCGGTCTCTGGTTCGCCCAGCAGCTCGCCTTCGGGGCCTTCGACCTGGTCAACCCGACGGGGGGTGGAGGGGGGGTCGCGTACTTCGCGCACATCGGCGGCTTCGTCTTCGGCCTGCTGTTGATCAAGCTCTTCGCGCAGCGCGTGAAACAGACGCCTACTGCGCGCTATCCGGTCTACTAGTGATTCCTCCGAATCGGTGCAGGACCTCACGGAGAGACCACTAAGGTCGTGGTACGCGCGCTCGCCCTGCTCGCCGCGCTGGCCTTCATCGGCCTGCTGGCCTTCCTGACCATCGAAGTGGCGCTGCGCAGCGGGTTCTCCGTGCTGACCGCCGTATCCATCCTCGTGCTCGCGCTGTTCAGCTTTGGCATCGTCGGCGCGCTCACCAACCCGCCCGACCAGCAGTGAGCACCTCCCCCTCCCCCTTCCTGCGCCCGTCCAACCCGTCCGCCCAGCAGGCGGCGCATCAGCGGGTCATCCGCCGGCGGCGCGCCCTCGCGGTGACCTTCGCGTTCCTGCTGGCCGCGATCGCGGTGGCCGGGGCGGTGCTGGGCGGCGGTGGCCGACCCGACGCACAGGCCGTGGCGCCCGGGGCCGGCGGGGCCGATCCGGCCGCCGCGACAGCCGGGCAACCGGCCAACGGGCCGCTCACGACGCCGCCCGGCGGCGGGTTGGTCGACCTCGAGATCGACGCGGGCGACGACGCTGTCGAGTACGACTCGCGCAAGCCGCCCAAGGCCGGGCTGCTGATCGACCTCGACAGCGGCGAGGTGCTGTGGCGGCGCAGGGCCGCCGACGTGCGGCCCATCGCCTCCCTGACCAAGATGATGACCGCGATGGTGGCCGCCCAGCGGCTCGAGGCCACCGACGACGCCAAGATCACCGACGAAGTGCTGGCCTACTCGGGCTCGGGCGTCGGCGTGCTCCCGCGCGGCAAGCGGGTGCCGGTGAAAGGGCTCATGTACGGGCTGATGCTGCCGTCGGGCAACGACGCGGCGCGGGCGCTGGCCATCCGCGCCACGGGCTCGCAGCGACGCTTCGTGGCCGCCATGAACGCCCAGGCCCAGGCCTGGGGGCTGAGCTGCACGAGCTTCGCATCCGTGGAAGGTCTGTCCGATCGCAACCGTTCCTGCGCCGCCGACCTGGCCGCCATGGGCAGCCGGCTGCTGGCCGAGCCGCGCCTGGCCGAGATCGTCGGTACACGGCGCGCGGAGGTGCCCTTCCCCATCGAGGGCGGCCGCCTGTTCCTCAACAACAACAACCCGTTGCTGCGCGGCGAGTACCGCGGCACGATCGGCGTGAAGACGGGCTACACGCGGGAGGCCGGACGCTCGCTGGTCGCCGCCGCAGAGCGGGGCGACGAGCGCCTGCTGGTCGTGCTCCTGGACTCCTACGACCCTGGGCGCCAGGCCGAGCAGCTCCTGGACCGCGGGTTCAAGGCGCGGGACTGATCCTCACGTCCGCTCCCGGCCGGCGGTGACTTGCGGTACCGTCGGCATCCCTCGTGGCGCCGTCTGCGTACTCCCCCGCGATGGCCCGGCCAGGAGACCATGTCGCCGGCGCGACCTGGGGTCCCGCCTCAGGCGTCGACAGGACCGCGGGCCCGCCTTCGCCATCCCTGAGCGAACGCAAGGCCGATCATCTCCAGCACGCAGCGCGACTCGACGTCGTGCACGCGCGCCCCACCGGCCTGGCCGCGGTGCGCCTGCGCCATCGCGCCCTGCCCCAGCGCGACCTGGCCGACGTGCGCCTGGACACCGAGCTGCTGGGCGTGCGCCTGCACGCGCCGTTGGTGATCAGCGCCATGACCGGGGGCACGGGCACGGCGGGCGAGGTCAACGAGCGCCTGGCCCGCGCTGCGACGCACCACGGGGTGGCCATGACCCTGGGATCGGGCCGCGCGCTGCTCGACGACCCGGGCCTGCTGCGCACCTACCTCGCCGCGCCGGGAACCGAGGCGCGCCCGCCGCTGCTGCTGGCCAACCTGGGCGCCGCCCAGATCCGCCGCCCCGACGGCCCGCAGCGTGCGGCAGCACTGGTGGAGCTGTTGGGCGCCGACGGTCTGTCGGTGCACCTCAACCCCATCCAGGAGGCCGTCCAGCCCGAGGGGGAGCCGCGCTTCGCCGGGGTGGCCGAGGCCATCGCCGAGGCGGTCGCGGTGCTGGCGCCGCTACCCGTGGTGGTCAAGGAG
The DNA here is from genome assembly GCA_037721455.1 of Solirubrobacteraceae bacterium. Classification (GTDB taxonomy): domain Bacteria; phylum Actinomycetota; class Thermoleophilia; order Solirubrobacterales; family Solirubrobacteraceae; genus Siliceabacter. Next base: position 2,485 of record JBBJOB010000250.1, read on the forward strand.
GTCGGCTTCGGCATGGACGGCGAGGACGTCGCGCTGCTCGCGCGGGCCGGCGTGGGCGCGGTGGACGTGGCCGGCGCGGGCGGGACAAACTGGGCGCTGGTGGAGGGCCGCCGCGCTTCGGGCGCCGGCGACCTCGCCGCCGCCTTCGCGAGCTGGGGCGTCGCGACGCTCGACGCGCTGCGCGCCGCGCGCGCCGCCGCGCCCGGACTGCCGGTCATCGCCAGCGGCGGGCTCCAGGACGGCGTCGACGTGGCCAAGTGCCTGGCCCTGGGGGCCTGCGCCGGGGGGCTGGCCCGGGTCCTGCTGCTCGCCGCACAGGCCGACCGGGCCGACGAGGTGCTGGGCACGGTGATCGAGCAGCTGCGCATCGCGACTTGGGCCGCCGGCGCGCCGGGCGCCGGCGCGCTGGCCACCGAGCACCTCGCCGACGGCGCCCACGCATGAGCCGGGTGGTGGTCATCGGCGCCGGACTGGGCGGACTGGGCGCCGCGCTGCGCCTGCAGGGCGCGGGCCACGACGTGACCGTCCTCGAGGCGCGCGCCAAGCCCGGCGGGCGCGCCTACCAGCTCCAGGACGCCGGCTACACATGGGACACGGGCCCGTCGCTGATCACCATGCCCTGGGTGCTGGAGGAGACCTTCGCGGCGGGCGGGATGGACCTGCACAGCGAGGTCGAGCTGCTGGAGCTCGACCCCTTCTACCGCATCGCCTGGGCGGGCGAGGAGCGCACGCTGGACTTCACCGCCGACCG
>JBBJOB010000251.1:0-3224 GCA_037721455.1 Solirubrobacteraceae bacterium
TCAGACGGGCGCGGCGCCGGCCTTGGCTCGGCGGGCGGCCTTGGCGCGGCCGGTCTTGTCGAGCTCGACCTTGCGCAGGCGCACGGTCTGGGGCGTGACCTCGGCGCACTCGTCCTCGCGCAGGGCCTCCAGCGCCTGGTCGAGCGAGAGCCGGCGGTGGGGGACCAGGCGGACGAGCACCTCCGCGTTGGACTGGCGGATGTTGTTGAGGTGCTTCTCCTTGGTGGCGTTGACGTCGAGGTCGTCGGCGCGGGCGTTCTCGCCCACGATCATGCCCTCGTAGACCTCCTCGCCGGGGCCGATGAACAGGGTCCCGCGCTCCTGGAGGTTCATCAGCGCGAACTGGGCGGCCATGCCGCGGCGGTCGGCCACCAGCGAGCCGGTGTTGCGGGTGGCCAGCTCTCCCGCCCAGGGCTCCCAGCCGTCGAAGACGTGGTGCAGCAGGCCGGTCCCGCGCGTCTCGGTGAGGAACTCGGTGCGGAAGCCGATCAGGCCTCGGGCGGGCACGCGGTACTCCATGCGAACCCAGCCGGTCCCGTGGTTGATCATCTGCTCGAGCGAGCCCTTGCGCAGGGCCAGGAGCTGGGTGATCACGCCGACGAAGTCCTCGGGCACGTCGATGGAGAGGCGCTCGACGGGCTCGTGGGTGGTGTATTCGATCTCGCGGGTGAGGACCTGGGGCTGGCCGACGGTCAGCTCGAAGCCCTCGCGGCGCATCAGCTCCACGAGCACCGCGAGCTGCAGCTCGCCGCGGCCCTGGACCTCCCACGCGTCCGGGCGGTCGGTGTCGTTGACGCGCAGCGAGACGTTGCCCACGAGCTCCTGGCCCAGGCGGGCGCGGACCTGGCGGGCGGTGAGCCGGTTGCCGTCGCGGCCGGCCAGCGGGGACGTGTTGATGCCGATGGTCACCGAGAGGGAGGGCTCGTCGACGGTGATCACCGGCAGGGGGCGCGGGTCGTCGGGGTCGGCGAGGGTCTCGCCGATGGTCACCTCGGCGATGCCGGCCACGGCGATCAGCTCGCCCGGGCCGGCCTCCTGGGCCTCCACGCGGTCCAGGGACTCGGTGACGTACAGCTCGCCGACCGTGGCCCGCTGGACGCTGCCGTCGGCCCGGCACCACGCGATCTGCTGGCCGCGGCGAACCGTCCCGTTGCGCACGCGGCACAGCGCCAGACGCCCGACGTAGGGGCTGGCGTCGAGGTTGGTCACGTGGGCCTGCAGGGGGTGGTCGGGCTCGTACTCGGGCGGTGGGATGTGCTCGATGAGCAGATCGAACAGCGGTTGCAGGTCGGTGCCGGGATGGGCGGGATCGAACTCCAGCGAGGCCTGCCCCTCGCGCGCCACGCAGTAGACGATCGGGAACTCGATCTGCTCCTCGTCGGCGTCGAGGTCCAGGAACAGCTCGTAGACCTCGTCGACGACCTCGCTGGTGCGCGCGTCGGGGCGGTCGATCTTGTTGACCACGAGGATCACCGGCAGGCGGGCCTCCAGCGCCTTGCGCAGCACGAAGCGCGTCTGGGGCAGCGGGCCCTCGCTGGCGTCCACGAGCAGCAGCACGCCGTCGACCATGGTCAGCGCGCGCTCGACCTCGCCGCCGAAGTCGGCGTGGCCGGGCGTGTCGACGATGTTGAGCTTGATCCCCCCGTAGCGCACGGCGGTGTTCTTGGCCAAGATCGTGATGCCCTTCTCGCGCTCGAGGTCCATGGAGTCCAGCACGCGCTCGGCGACCTCCTGGTTGGCCCGGAAGGCGCCCGACTGCCACAGCATCGCGTCGACCAGGGTGGTCTTGCCGTGATCGACGTGGGCGATGATGCCCACGTTGCGCAGGTCCTCCCGGCGCGCGGTCATGCGCGGGCGGCGGGGCGCGACCGGGGATGGCGGCGGCGCTGGCCACCGGACCGGCCCTGGCCGCCGGAGCGCCCGTTGCCGCCGGAGCGCCCGTTGCCGTTGTTGTGCGAGGACACCGTCGGCGTGGCGAAGCCGGCGCTGGTGAACTCGCGCAGCAGCTCCAGCTCGGCGGCGATCTTGCCCATGTCGCGGGCCTGGTCGTCCATCACGAACGTGACCCCGGTGCCGGTCCGCCCGGCGCGCGCGGTGCGACCGACGCGGTGCACGTAGCCCTCGCGATCCTCCGGGGCGTCGAAGTTCACGACGTGGGTGATGTCGTCGACGTCGATGCCGCGCGAAGCCACGTCGGTGGCCACCAGCGTGTCGATGTCCCCGCGGTCGAAGCGCCCCAGCGCGCGCTCGCGCTGGTTCTGGGACTTGTCGCCGTGCATGGCCAGCGCGTGGAGGTTGTGGCGGTCCAGGCGCTTGACCAGGCGGTCGGCGCCGCGCTTGGTGCGCACGAAGACCAGCGTGCGCCCGCGGGTGTCGTCGCGCAGCTCGCGCACCAGGGCGTCGAGCTTGTCGTCGTGGGCCAGGCGCACGAAGCGGTGGGCCACCTTGCCCAGCGCCTCGGGCGCGGGGACGTGCTCGTGGGTGCGCGGATCGTTGGTGTAGGCCGCGGCCAGGCGGCCGACCTCGCCGTCCAGCGTGGCGCTGAACAGCAGCGTCTGGCGGTCGCGCCGGGTCTGCTTGACGATGCGCTCGACGACCGGGCGGAAGCCCATGTCCAGCATGCGGTCGGCCTCGTCGAGGACGAGCAGGCGCACGCGGTCCAGGCGCACGGCGCCGCGCTGGATGAGGTCCTCCAGGCGGCCGGGGGTGGCCACGAGGATGTGCGACTTCGGCGCCTGGCGGGCCTGCTTCTCGATGCCGGCACCGCCGTAGACGGCGGTGACCGACAGCGCGCGGGCGTGGGCCACGTCGCGGATCGCCTCGACGATCTGGGTGGCCAGCTCGCGGGTGGGGGCCAGGATCAGCGCGCTGGGGCGCGGGTCGGTGGCCTCGATGCGGTCGGCGATGGGCACGCCGAAGGCCAGGGTCTTGCCCGAGCCGGTGGGGGACTTGGCCAGCACGTCGCGGCCGGCCAGCACGTCGGGGATTACGAGCGACTGGATGGCGAAGGGCGCGGTGATGCCGCGCTGGTCCAGCGCGCGCAGGGCGGCCTGGGACACGCCGAGGTCGGCGAAGGTGGGGGAAGGCATGAAGCGGACTCCTTGTGAGCGGCACGTCGGTGCGCCGCGGACGATCGGGGAGGATTCGACTGACCCGGATCGCCTCATCGGAGGGCGCTACGGAAGACGGAAGCCTCACGGGCGGCAGATCGCACACCCGTTCGC
>JBBJOB010000252.1:0-3221 GCA_037721455.1 Solirubrobacteraceae bacterium
GGAAGTCCTCGTCGCGGGCCACCTCGTAGCGCACCGGGACCTTGCGGGAGGGCATCCCCCCGTCGGCTTGGAGGGGCTCGGGCGCCAAGCGCGTCCACAGGACCACCCCATCGGGCAGGGGATCGCCCGAGGCCACGCCCAGGCTGAAGGGATCCTCATTGAAGAACGGCTTGGCCCACGCCTTGCTCTGCGAGAAGCCCCCCGCGTAGAGGGCGAAGGCTCCCGCGCCGATGCCGGCCCGACCCAACAGGGTCCGGCGGCTGATGGGGCCGCGGTTCCAGTTGCCTTCGATTGCCACGTGAGCCTCCCGACGGGGTCGTTGCCAAGCGACCCGGGAGGGTGGCGATCATTTCGTGTCGAGATGTGACCGAGGCGTTGCCCTGCTGTGAAACCCGATCGGCCGGTTGTGCCTCGCCGCGCGCTACACCGCGGCCAGCGGAGCCGGTCCAAGCGGCTCCACTACATCCTCGTCGGTCAGCCAGCGATCCCCGTAGGCGCGCATGCCGTCGATGATCGGCAGCAGCGCGCGGCCCTTCTCGGTCAGCGCGTACTCGACGCGAGGGGGCACCCCGGAGAAGGTGTGGCGCTCGACGACGCCCTCCTCCTCCAGCGCCCGCAGGCGCAGGGAGAGCGTGCGCGGGCTGATGCCCGTCAGCGAGCGCTCGAGCTCGCAGAAGCGCGAGCGACCCTCGGCGAGATCGCGCACGAGCAGCAGGGTCCATTTCCCGCAGACGACGTCAGCGGTGCGGCAGACCGGGCAGGTCGAGTCGACGGCCATGCCCATACTTTACAACCTGAAGTGGTCAGGCGGCCCGGCTCTCCTGCGCCGAGGCGACGTCCTCCATCGTCGTGCCCTTGCGCCCGTCGGCAGCTAGCAGCAGCTTGAAGTCGTGCGGGCTGGTGGCGGCCTTGACCGCCTGCTCGACGGTGATACGTCCCGCCTTGACGTGGTGGAAGAGCGCCTGGTCGAAGGTCTGCATGCCGTAGTAGGCGCCCTCGGAGACGACCTCGGTGAGCTGGCCCGTCTTGTCGGGGTCCATGATCATGTCGCGCACCCGGCCGGTCATGCGCAGGATCTCGCAGGTGGCCACACGGCCGCCGTCGGCGCCGCGGACGAGGCGCTGGGAGACCACGCCCTTCAGCGTGCCGCCCAGCATCGCGCGCACCTGCCCGTGCATGTGGGGCGGGAAGAAGTCGATGATCCGGTTGACCGTCTCGGGGGCGTCGACGGTGTGCACGGTGGAGAGCACGAGGTGGCCGGTCTCCGCGGCGCTGAGCGCGGCGTGAACGGTCTCCTCGTCGCGCATCTCGCCGATGAGGATCACGTCGGGGTCCTGGCGCAGGACGCGGCGCAGTGCGCGCTTGAACGAGATCGTGTCCTCCCCCACCTCGCGCTGGTTGATGACCGAGCGCTTGTCGCGGTGGAGGAACTCGATGGGGTCCTCGATGGTCACGATGTGGCGGGCCGTCGTCTCGTTCATGTGATCGATCATCGCCGCGAGCGTGGTCGACTTGCCCGACCCGGTGGTGCCGGTGAGCAGCACGATCCCGCGCTCCTCCTCGGCCAGTGTGCGGATGACCGGCGGCAAGGCGAGCTCGTCGATGCTCTTGATGGTGACGGGGATCGCGCGACAGACCAGGGAGAGGGAGCCGCGCTGGCGGAAGGCGTTGACGCGGAAGCGCGCCAGGCCGGAAATCGCGAACGCGAAGTCGACCTCGCCGTCGGTGGCCAGCTCCTGACGGCGCACCTCGTCGTGCAGCAGCGCGTCGACCGCGGCCTCCGTGTCGGCCACCCCGAGAACGGGCGTGTCGGGGTCCAGCGGGCCAAGCAGGCCATCGACACGGGCCAGAGCGGGAGCGCCGACCTTGAGGTGGAGATCGGAGCCGCCGACCTCGATGAGCCGGCGCAGGGCGTAGGTGACGTCGAACATGGCACGCCTCCTATCGGCGGGGGGCCGGGCGCCCTTGAGCCCCGGCGCTGCAACCTGGCACCCGCCCCGCAGGGCACGGTGCCTGGGCGGCGAAACACCCGGCGAGCCGGCGGCGGGGATCGCAGCCGGCGTGAGATCTTGCGCGAGCTGCTGCGACAGCCGGTGGTCCGAGGGTTCCTGCTCATGGCGCCCCTCCCCCTCACGCTGCTCCTGGCTTGGGTGGTCGCGATGCAGTCCATGTTCCCCAGCCTCTTCCCGGGCGGCGGTGGCGAGATCGCCCTGGCGTCCGATCGCGGAGCGATCCAGACGGACACGGAGGACGCGCCGGAGCCCGAGGCCCGCTCGGTCACCATCGGCTGGGTCGGCGACACGATGCTCGGCCGCACCGGGGCGCTGCCGCCCGACAAGGGGCGCGGGCTGCTCACCGAGGTCGGGCGCATCACCGTCGACCCCGCCGTGATGATCGGCAACCTCGAGGGGACGCTCTCGACGGGGGGCGGGTCGAAGTGCGGCGGCGCGAGCGGGGGAAACTGCCACGCCTTCCAGGTGCCGCCCTCCCATGCCGGCGCGCTGCGCGCCGCGGGCTTCGACGTCATGAGCCTGGCCAACAACCACGCACTGGACTTCGGCGAGGACGGCCGCGCGCAGACCATCGCCGCCCTCGACGAGCGGGAGATCGACCACACCGGGCTGCCGGGCCAGGTCACCGTCGTCGAGCGCGACGGCGTCAAGATCGCCGTGCTGGGCTTCGCTCCCTATCCCTGGGCCTCGTCCCTGACCGACCTGGAGGCCGCCGCCGCCCTGGTGCGCGAGGCCGGCGAGCAGGCCGACGTGGTCGTCGTGACCATGCACGCCGGAGCCGAGGGCTCCGGCGCATCACGCACCCCGCCCGGGCCCGAGAGCGCCTTCGGCGAGAACCGGGGCGACCCGCGGGCCTTCGCCCGCGCCGTCATCGACGCGGGCGCCGACCTCGTGCTGGGCGCCGGGCCGCACGTGCTGCGCGGCATGGAGCGCTACCGCGACCGGCTCATCGCCTACTCGTTGGGTAACTTCGCCGGCTTCCACAACTTCGCCACCAGCGGGTCGCTGGCGCTCAGCGGCGTCCTGCGGGTGAGCCTCAACGAGGACGGGACGCTACGCAGCGGGCGGTTCAGCTCGCTGATGCTCGAGGGCGCCGGGACTCCGCGCCCCGACCCCTCCAACGCCGCGGCGCGCATGGTCAACGAGCTGTCGGCCGCCGACTTCGGCCCCGCGGGCGTCACGGTCAGCGAGGCGGGCCGGCTGCGCTTC
>JBBJOB010000253.1:0-3216 GCA_037721455.1 Solirubrobacteraceae bacterium
TCCTGCTCCAGCTCCCCGTCCCGCCACCGCTGGACGGCACCGCGCTGACCGGCCGGATCGACGCGCTCAAGGACGTCGACGGCCTCACTGCGGTGTCCACCGGCGCGCTGGCCCTGGGTCGCGATGGGCTGCGCCCGTGCACCGCCGCGGGCGTCATGCGCCTGCTGGCCGAGGCGGGCGCCGAGCTGGAGGGCGCCGAGGCCGTGGTCATCGGGCGCTCCAACCTCTTCGGCAAGCCGATGGCCCAGCTCCTGCTGGCCGCCGACGCCACGGTGACCGTCTGCCACTCGCGCACGCGCCACCTCCCCCATGTGTGCCGGCGCGCCGACGTCCTCATTGCCGCGGTGGGCCGCGCGCGCATGGTCACGGCCGACTGGGTCAAGCCGGGCGCGACGGTCATCGACGTCGGCGTGAGCCGTCTCGATACGGACCCACCCACCCTGGCGGGCGACGTGGACTTCGAGGCGGTGAGCGACATCGCGTCGGCCATCACGCCCGTCCCCGGTGGGGTGGGCCCGATGACCGTCGCCTGCCTGCTGCGCAACACGGTGCGCGCCGCGCGCCTGCAGCGCGCCGAGGCCACGCCCGCGCTGAGCGGGGAGGCCGCGTGAACCCGCGCCTGCTGCGCTGGGGAGACGTGCTCGCGTTTGCGGCGGGGATCGCGCTGCTCGTCGTGCTGGCCCTGGAGTGGTACGACGGCGACAGCGGCTGGGGCGGCCTGACCGTGCTGCGCTTCTTCCTCGCTCTGGTGGCGCTGTCGGCCATCGCGCTGGGCATCGCGGGGGCGCTGAAGGCCGCCGTGGCGCTGCCCGTCGCCGCCTCGGTCCTAGCCCTGCCGCTGGGGCTGCTCGCCACGCTGACCCTGCTCATACGCACGCCGTTCGAGCTGGGGGGCGGCATCGGGGCCGGCGGCTGGCTGGGCCTGTTGTGCGTCTTCGCGATCGCCCTCGGGGCCTTCCGCTCGATGAAGGACGAGGGCACCCAGACCACGCACGCCAAGGCCCAGACCGAGCGCGTGCTGGCCGTCCGCGGAGCGCCTCGGCCCGCGCCCCCGGCGCAGGCACCCGTGGCGTCCGGCCCGCCCGACCCCATCGCTGACCCGCCTGGGCCACGGGACGACCCGGGGCCCGCCTCCGCGGCGACGTGACCGCCGCGGCACCCTCGCGCCGCCTACCATCCGACGCGCATGATCGATCGCGAGCAGGTTCTCCATGTCGCGCGCCTCGCGCGCCTGGAGCTGACCGACGAGGAGGTCGCCCGGATGGCCGGGGAGCTCTCCGACGTGCTGGGCCACATCGAGCGCATCGACCAGCTCGACCTCGAGGGCGTCGCGCCCACGACGCACGTCGTCGACGTGCCCAACGCCCTGCGCGCCGACGAACCGAGGGCCTCGTTGCCCCGCGAGGTGGCGCTGGCGCCCGCGCCCGCGGTCGAGGCCGACGGCTTCTCCGTCCCCAGCCCGCAGGCGTGAGCACGGACCCCGTCCGCCTGACCGCCGCGCAGGCGGTCGAAGCGCTGGGTCGCGGCGACCTGTCGGCGGCCGAGCTGTTCGCCGCCTACCGCGAACGTGCGGCGGCCGATGAGCTCAACGCGTTCACATGGGTCGCCGAGGAGGCCCCGGCGGCGCAGGACGGGCCCCTTCACGGCATCCCCATCGCCGTCAAGGACCTCTTCTGCACGACCGGCGTGCCCAGCCAGTCGGGCTCTAAGATCCTGGAGGGCTATCGCCCGCCCTACACCGCCACCGTGGTCGAGAACCTCGAGCAGGCCGGCACCACGCTGCTGGGCAAGACCAACCAGGACGAGTTCGCCATGGGCTCGTCCAACGAGAACTCCGCCTTCGGTCCGGTCCTCAACCCGTGGGACCGCGAGCGGGTCCCCGGGGGCTCGAGCGGAGGGAGCGCCGCCGCGGTGGCCGCCGGCCTCGCGCCCTGGGCCATCGCCACCGACACCGGCGGCTCCATCCGCCAGCCCGCCGCGCTGTGCGGGATCGTCGGGATGAAGCCCACCTACGGCGCGGTCAGCCGCTACGGGATGATCGCCTTCGCCTCCTCGCTGGACCAGGCCGGGCCGCTGACCCGCGACGTGACCGACGCGGCGCTCCTGCTGGGCCACATGGTCAGCGCCGACCCGCGCGACAGCACCTCGATCGGGCTGCCCGAGGAGATCGCTCTGCCCACCGCGCAGCGCCTGGACGGGATCCGCCTCGGCGTGCCCGAGGAGCTCAGCGGCGAGGCCGAGGGCATCGAGCCCGGCGTGATGGAGGCCTTCGAGCGCACGCTGCGCGTCGCCGAGGAGCTCGGCGCCAGCGTGGAGACGATGCGCCTGCCCCACGCCGAGCACGGCCTGTCGGCCTACTACGTGCTCGCCCCAGCCGAGGCGTCCTCCAACCTGGCGCGCTACGACGGCGTGCGCTACGGCCTGCGCTCCGCCGGGAGCGACCTCGTGTCCCTCTACACCCAGACCCGCCACGACGGCTTCGGGCCCGAGGTCAAGCGGCGCATCATGCTGGGCACCTACGCGCTGTCCTCGGGCTACTACGACGCCTACTACGGGCGCGCGCAGAAGGTGCGCACGAAGATCGCCGACGACTTCCGCGCCGCCTTCGAGCGCTTCGACTTCGTGGTCACGCCGACGGCGCCGACCGTCGCCTTCGGTCTGGGCACCAAGGTCCACGACCCGCTGGCCATGTACCTCAACGACTACTGCACGGTCCCGATGTCGCTGGCCGGGATCCCGGCCATCTCGATCCCCAACGGCCTGGCCGAGGGCCTTCCGACCGGCTTCCAGATCGCCGGGCCCGCCTTCAGCGAGAACCGGATCCTCGAAGCGGCGCACGCGCTCGAGGGCGCGATCGGCTTCGATGGGAGCACGGCCCTCTCGCGAGGCGGGATGCCGAGCACGCCATCAGAACGAGGGGCCGGACGCCCCGCGGGGCTATGAACTCCTACGAACCCGTCATCGGCCTGGAGATCCACGTGCAGCTCGGCACGCGGACCAAGATGTTCTGCGGCTGCGAGCTGACCTTCGGCGAGCCGCCCAACACGCGCACCTGCCCGGTCTGCCTTGGTCTGCCCGGTGCATTGCCCGTGGTCAACGCCCGGGCGATCCACTTCGGGCTCATGACCGGAATGGCGGTGGGCAGCGAGCTCGCACCCCGCTCGATCTTCCACCGCAAGAACTACTTCTATCCCGACCTGCCCAAGGGCTACCAGA
>JBBJOB010000254.1:0-3216 GCA_037721455.1 Solirubrobacteraceae bacterium
CTAGGGCCTCAGGGTAGTTGACACCCGAGGCGCATCGTGGATACTCGCGCGCGCCGAATGCGCCCGGGGGTAGTCTCGGTCCGTGCCCAACCGCCGCCCCTCCTTCCGGGTCGTCGCGCCCAGCGCCTCGCCGCAGGAGGCCGCCGCCATCGCGGCGGCGCTGGAGCAGTTCTTCCGGGCCACCGCCCCACCCCCGCCGCCCGCCGATCCGCGCCCCGACCGGTGGGCGCGCACGCACCTGCTGGAGAGCGTGCAGCGCGAGCCGCCCGGCCTCGGCGCCTGGGGCGGCGACCCGTACCCGTGGCGCTGAGACGGAGGGTCAACCGTCTGTCCAACGGCGCCCTCCCAGAGGGTTAGGCTCAGCCCCTCCATGGAGGAGCCCGAGCGCGCGCGTGCGCTGCCCGACGTCCAGCTGCTGAGCGCCGTGTTGGACCAGTTGCCCGTCGGCGTGATCGTGGCGGAGGTGCCCGGCGGGCGGATGATCCTGGGCAACGAGCAGGTGGCGGCCGTCATGCGCCACCCGTTCATCGCCTCGGAGAGGATCGAGGGCTACGCCGCCTACCGGGGCGTCCACCCCGACGGGCGGCCCTACCGGGGCGAGGACTGGCCGCTGGCGCGCACGGTGGCCACCGGCGAGCAGGTCGAGCGCGAGGAGATCCGCTACCAACGCGGCGACGACACCCACGGCGTCATGCGCGTGAGCTCGGCGCCGGTGCACGACGGCGACGGCCTGCCGGTGCTCGCCGTGGCCATGTTCGAGGACGTGACCGACCGCGCGCGGCTGGCCGACCAGCTCGCCCTGCTGGCCGAGGCCGGCGACGCACTGTCGGCCTCGCTGGACCCCGACACCGTGGTCGACACCGTGGCCCGGCTGCTCGTGCCCCGCGTGGCCGACTACTGGGCGCTGGACCTGCTGCGCGACGACGGCTCGCTGGAGCGCGTTGGCTCCGCCCATGCGGAGTCCGGCAAGGACGACCTCGCCTTCGAGATCGCTCGCGCCCACCCGCTGGAGACCCGCAGCTCCGAGGGCCGGGGCGCCGTCCTGCGCACCGGCGAGCCGCAGCTCGTGGCCCGCTACGACGACGCGTTCCTGTCGGCTATCTCGCGCGACGCCGAGCACGCCGCGGCGCTGCGCTCGGTGGGGCTGCACTCGGCCGTCTACCTACCGCTCAAGGTGCGCGGCCGTGTGACCGGCGCGATGCTGCTGGGGCGCACCGCGCGCACGCCCGAGCCCTACGAGCAGGACGACGTCGGTCCGCTGGAGGAGGTCGCGCGCCGCTGCGCGATGGCGCTGGCCAACGCGGCGAGCTACGAGCGCGAGCGCACGACCGCCGAGCAGCTCCAGCGCAGCCTCCTGCCCGACCGCCTGCCCGTGCTGAAGTGCGGAGAGGCCTGCGTGCGCTACCTGCCCGGCGAGGTGGGCATGGAGGTCGGCGGCGACTGGTACGACGTGCTGGCCCTGCCCGGCGGGCGCGTCGGCTTGGTCATCGGCGACGTGGTGGGGCGCGGTACCGCTGCCGCCGTGGTGATGGGTCAGTTGCGCAACGAGCTGCGCGCCTACGCGATGGAGGGCGGGAGGCCCGACGAGGTCGTCGGGCGCCTCAACACGCTGGAGCACACGCTGGGCGCCCCGTCGCTGGCCACGCTGGTCTACGCGATCTACGAGCCGGCCCGGGGCCTGCTGTCCTACACCGCCGCGGGCCATCCGGCGCCGCTGTTGCGCCGCGCCTGTGGCCAGGTGGAGGCGCTGCCGGCCCGCCAGGGGACGCCGCTGGGCGTACGCGCCGACCTGCGCTGGGAGACCGCCTCGGTGGCCCTCGAGCCGGGCGACACCGTCGTGCTCTACACCGACGGGCTGGTCGAGCGGCGCGGCGCGTCGCTCGACAGCGTGCTGGAGCGGGTGCTCGCTGCCCTGGGGGAGGCCTCCGCGACCGACCTCGACGGGTTGTGCGACGCTCTGCTCGCCGCGGCGGACACGGCCGGGGACGACGACGTGGCCCTACTGGCCTTCCGCGCCGACCCGGCCGTCGCCGTGCGCCTGCTCGGCTAACGTTCCCGCCATGGCCACCCAGGAGCGCGAGGCGACCGAGCGACCGGAGCCTCCGGAGATGGTGGTCAGGCTGCGCCGCCGCCGCGCGGCCTACGTCGCGAAGGGCCCGCTCTACAAGGCCGGGTGGGTGGCCGCCGGGCTCGTCGTGCTCGTTGCCGGCCTGGCCATGCTTGTGCTGCCCGGCCCGGCGCTCGTGGTCATCCCGATCGGCCTGGCCATGCTGTCGTTGCAGTTCTCGTGGGCGGAGACGCTCCTCGAGCATGCGCTCGAGCGGGCGTCCGGCGCGGGCGAGGCGGCAAGGGCCCTCTCGCGCCGGCAGAAGGTTCTCTTGGGCGCCGCGATCGTCGTGGGCGTCGCGTGCGTCGTCGCACTGGGCGTGTACCTCTGGGTGGTGTAGGGCCATCGACGCCTGCTACGGTCGTAGCAGATGCACCGCACCATCGCACAGCGGGACCTTCGCAATGACGTCGCCAGAGTCCTCCGGGAGGCCGAGGCCGGGACCGAGTTCACGGTGACGGTCCGGGGCCGCCCGGTCGCGCGACTGGGCCCCCACGAGCCCACCGTTCCCCAGACCGACGTCGATCGGGAGAAGCTGCGATCCATTCTCGCCTCGCCGTTGGACAGTGCTGATCTCGCTGCGGATCTCGACGCCGCCGAGGCGCCCGTCGACGATCCGTGGCCCGATCCGTGACGGGCTCGGTGCTCGATACGTCGGTGCTCATCGCCGTCGACGAGCAGCGAGCTCTCGACCTTCCCGAGCGGTCCGCCATATCGGTCGTATCGCTCGGGGAGCTGCGTGCCGGCGTCCTGCGCGCTCGCGGCCCCGCCAGCCGGAGCGTCCGCGCCGCCCGCCTGGCTGACGTCCGGTCAGCCTTCGCTGCCCTGGTCGTCGACGCTGCCGTCGCCGACCAGTACGGCGCTGCGCTCGCTCACGCGCGCAGCGCCGGACGCATCGTCAAGGCGACCGACCTGCTCATCATCGCCACCGCTGCGGCGACGGGCCGTGAACTGGTCACCCTCGACACGGCGCAGGGCGCCCTCGCGCGCGAGCTCGGGCTGTACGCCAGAGCGCCATGAGGCGCGGGTCGCCGCGCGCGCCGATCGCCGCCCGCGTCGCTCACCACACGACCGTGATGTCGTAGCGGCGGACCTCGGAGTCGCCGCTC
>JBBJOB010000255.1:0-3211 GCA_037721455.1 Solirubrobacteraceae bacterium
AGCTCAACGTGCACCACCGCGCGCATCGCACGGCGCGCGGCCTGGAGCAGGCGGCGCTGCTCGAGGCCATCGTAGACGCCGTCGGGGAGGCGGTGGGGGCTGCGCACGGCCAGGTGCACGGCGTGGGCTTCGGCATCCCGTCGCTGGTCGACCGCGCCCGCGGCACCTCCGCGCACTCCGTCCACCTTCCGCTGCACGACGTGCCCTTCCGCGAGGTCATGGCCGAGCGCCTGGGCCTGCCCGTGTGGCTCGACAACGACGCCACGGCGGCCATGCTGGCCGAATGGCGCCTGGGCGCCGCGGCCGGGGCGCGCCACGCGGTGCTGCTGACCCTGGGCACTGGGATCGGCGGCGGCCTGGTGGTCGAGGGGGCGCTGGTGCGCGGCGCGCGGGGGATGGCCGGCGAGCTGGGCCACGTGGTCGTCGATCCCGCGGGGCCGCCGTGCGGGCCGGGCTGTCCCAACCGGGGGTGCCTGGAGGCGCTGGCCTCGGGGACGGCGCTGGCCCGCGAGGCGCTGGCGCTGGCGAGCGAGTATCCGCGCTCGGCGCTGGGCCGGGCGCTGGCGGCCGGCGAGGAGGTCACGGGCGCGCTGGCCACGCAGCTCGCCCACGAGGGCGACCCGGCGGCGGTGGAGGCGGTGGGGCGCATCGGCCGCTGGCTGGGCGTGGGCATCGCCGGGCTGGCCAACACCTTCGACCCCGAGGTGGTGGTCGTGGGGGGTGGCGTGGTGGCCGCGGGCGACCACCTCCTGACGCCCGCGCGCGAGGCCCTGGCCCGCCATGCCCTGCCGCCGCTGGGCGACCTGGTGCGCGTCGTGCCGGCGCGTTTCGGCGCCGAGTCGGGGATGGTCGGCGCGGCGGCGCTGGCCTGGGAGGGGCTGCTGCCCGGGGGCGTCGCGCCGCCGGCTGCCGGGGAGGATCCGGCCGCGAGGGCGCGACCTGCCGGCCCTCCCTCCACCGCTCTCTTCCGCGGCGGCCGAGCATGAGGCCTGGGCGCCTGGTCGTCTGCCCGACGCCGATCGGCAACCTCGAGGACGTCACCCTGCGCGTGCTCTCCGTGCTGCGCGAGGCCGACGTGGTGGCTTGCGAGGACACCCGGCGCACCCGCGTGCTGCTGGACCGCTACGGGGTGAGCGCGAGGCTCGTCAGCTACCACGAGCACAACGAGCGGGCGCGCACCACCGAGCTCGTGGAGCGCATGCAGGCCAACGGCGTGGTGGCGTTGGTCAGCGACGCCGGGATGCCGCTCGTGAGCGACCCCGGCTTCGTGCTCGTGCGCGCCTGCGTCGCGGCGGGGCTGGAGGTCGAGGTGCTGCCGGGTCCCAGCGCGCCGGTGGCCGCGCTGGTGGCCAGCGCGCTGCCCGCCGACACCTGGCGCTTCGTGGGCTTCCTGCCACGCAAGGTGGGCGAGCGACGGGAGGTCTTCGCCCGGCCCGAGACGGTGGTCGCCTTCGAGTCGCCGGGGCGGGTGGCCGCGACGCTGCGGGCGCTCGCGGCCGACGACCCCGAACGCGGGGTCGCGGTCTGCCGCGAGCTGACCAAGGTCCACGAGGAGGTCGTGCGCGGCAGCGCCGCGGAGCTTGCGGAGCGCTACACCCAGCAGGCGCCGCGGGGGGAGGTCGTGCTCGTGGTGGCCGGCGCGCCGGAGGGACCGGGGCGCGAGGAGGCGCCGGCCGTCGACGCGCTGCGCCGCCTGGTCGAGGCGGGCGCGCGGCCGCGCACAGCGGCGACGGTGGTGGCCGAGCTGACCGGCCTGAGGGCCAATGCGCTGTACCGGGCGCTGACCGAGGGCGGCGACTGATGGCCTTCTCGCAAGTACGCACGTATTTCCGGGGACGACCACTAGCGCCGAGCGCGGGGTGGCTCAGCCAGCCGGGCCGCGGCCGAAGCGCTGGTCGAACTCGTCGCTCACGACGCCCTCGAGGTCGCGCAACTGGCGCTCGAGGTCGGATTGGACGATCTCGACCTGACTGGCCAGCTCGCTCTCGAGGGCCGGCAGGAAGAGGAGGAGCATCAGCGCCGCCGTGCCCGCGAGCACGACGATCACCGCGACTGCGAGCATCCCCGCGATGGCCCCCGGGCCGCTGCGGTAGTACGACCGCCGGCAGAAGGGGCAGCGCCGGTCGGTCGTGCGCGCGAGGGTGGAGCAGTGCGGGCATACGCGCTCGGGCGGGGCTGAGGCCGTCGTCTGTGCCATCGCTCGCAGGCTAGGTGCCGACTTCGTGCCGTCTGTGTGCCAATGGTGTGACGGTGGGCCGTGTGCGGTGCCACGGGTCGTAGCGTCGCGGGCATGCGCACGGTGCTCGCCGTCTCGGGAGTGGCAGTTCTCCTGCTGCTGCTCGCACCCGCCGGGGCGGCGGGTGCCTGGCGCTGGCCCGTGGAGGGTGAGGTCGTGCGCGGGTTCGCGGTGGGAACCGACCCCTTCGCAGCGGGCCAGCACCGCGGCATCAACGTCGCCGCGCCGGTGGGGACACCTGTGCATGCGGCGTGCGGCGGACGCGTGCGCTTCGCCGGGCCCGTCGCCGACAACGGGGGCACGGTGAGCGTGCTGTGCGGGCGGTACGTCGCCACCTACCTGCACCTGGAGTCCATCGCCGTGCGCCGTAACCAACCCGTGCCGCCCGGCACCCGGCTGGGCACCGTCGGGCGCACCGGCCGGCCCGGTCGCGGCCCGGTCCACCTCCACCTCGGCGCCCGCGAGCTGTCGACCGATCGCTACGTCGACCCGCGCGATCTCCTCGGTCCAGCCACGTCCCCGCCTCCGGTCGTCGCCGGCCCCCGCACCGCACCGCGCCTGCGCCCGACCCCGCTGGGCCCCGCGCCGCGCGCGGCCCCATCGTTCCGAGGGGCGCCGGTCCCGGTAGGGGCGCCCGTCCCGGCTGTCGTGCCGCGCGGGGCGCCCGTCCCGGGGCCACTCACCGCGCCGGACCACCCCGGGCCCGCCACCTCCTTCACCGATCCGCTCGCTGCGACCTCGCCGCCCGGGCGCGCCCTGCCGCTCGCCGCCTGGGCCGGCCTCGCGCTGCTGGCGGCGGGCCTGCCCGTGGGCGCCCTCGTGCGTGTGCGGCGACGGCGGCAGGAGCGAGCGGGCGCATGGCGGATGTCGCTGCGCTGACGGGTCGCTACGACCGGAGCTCGCTCGCTCCATCCGGCGCGACGCGCGGGCCTCAGGTGCCACAAGCGACCGCGCGCGACAGCAGCAGCTCGCGCT
>JBBJOB010000041.1:0-12012 GCA_037721455.1 Solirubrobacteraceae bacterium
CCCCCCCCCCCCCCCCCCCCCCCCCCCCCCCCCCCCCCCCCCCCCCCCCCCCACTGGCCAGCTTCTCCACGTACTTGGCCAACACGTCCACCTCCAGATTCACGGGACGGCCCGGTGCTGCCGCGCCGAGCGTCGTGCGCTGCAGCGTCTCGGGGATAAGCGCCACGCTGACGTGGTCCCCGGTCACCGCCGATACGGTCAGCGAGACGCCATCGATCGCGATCGAGCCCTTCTCGACCACGTAGCGCAGCAGCTCCTGCGGCGCGCGCACCGTCACGATCCGTGCGAAACCGTCCTCCTCGACCGCGGACACCTCTCCGACGCCGTCGACGTGGCCCTGCATCACGTGGCCGCCCAGGCGGTCGCCGACACGCAGCGCGAGCTCGAGGTTGACGGTCCCGCCGGGCGCAACCGCGCGCAGCGAGGTGCGGCGCAGCGTTTCGTGCGTAGCGTCGGCGGCAAAGCCCGCCGCGTCCACCAGGGTCGCGGTGAGGCAGACGCCGTTGACCGCGACGCTGTCGCCCTCGGCCACCTCCCCCGCCAGCGCGGTGCGCAGGCGCAGGCGCACCCCGCCGTCGGTGGTCTCGACGGCGGCGACGGTGCCGAGATCCTGGACCAGCCCCGTGAACATTCACCACTCGCGCACGCGGGCGCTGATCAGCAGATCCTCGGCCACGCTCTCGCACTCCAGCGTGAGGGCGCGCAGCGCGTCGGCAACGCGCTCGGAGCCCTCGCCCTCCAGCGGATCGCGGGCGCTGCGCCCGCCCAGCAGCAGCGGCGCGAGGAACATGCGTACCTCGTCGACCTCCCCCGCGTCCAGGAACGCGCCGGCCAGGTGCGGCCCCCCCTCCAGCAGCAGCGAGGCCACGCCGGAGGCGCCAAGGTGATCGAGCGCCGAGCGCACCCGCGCGGGCTCGTGCTCCCCGGTGGCCACGATGACCTCGACACCCGCATTCTCCAGCGCCTCGACGGCCTGGCGCGGGGCGGCGCGCGAGACCACGACGGTGACCGGTGGGTCGGGCCCGCCGGCCACCAGGTTGGAGGCGAGCGGCAGGCGCCCCAGCGAGTCGAAGACCACCCGGCGTGGCTGGCGCAGCGACGGGGCCGGGTCCTCGATCCGTGCGGTGAGCTGCGGGTCGTCGGCCAGCGCGGTGCCGATACCGACCACCACGGCATCCATCCCCGCGCGCCAGTGGTGGGCACGCAGGCGGCTGGACTCGCCGCTGATCCACTTGGAGTCGCCCGTCGTCGTGGCGACCTTGCCGTCGAGAGTCATCGCCGACTTGAACAGCACCCACGGGCGCCCGGTCCGTGCGTGCTTGCGGAAGGGCTGGTTGAGCAGGCGGGCGCGCGCGGCCAGGTCGCCCTCGGCCACATCGACGTCCACGCCCTCGTCGCGCAGGATGCCCAGGCCGCGGCCGCTGGCCTTCCCGGAGGGATCGTCGGAGGCGACGACCACCCGACCCAGGCCCGCGGCCAGGATGGCCTCCGTGCAGGGCGGGGTCTTCCCCGCGTGGCAGCAGGGCTCCAGCGAGACGTAGAGCGTCGCGCCCCGCAGGTCGGTGCCACCGGCGGCACCGATCGCGGCGACCTCGGCGTGGGCCTCGCCGTAGTGGTCGTGCCAGCCCTCCCCCAGCATCTCGCCGTCGCGCGCGACCACCGCGCCGACGAGCGGGTTGGGATGGACCCGCCCCTCCCCGTTGCGCGCGAGGTCGAGCGTGCGCTCCAGGAACTGGCGGTCGGTGTCGGTGCGCAGGGCCACGCGCGCCTCAGGATAGGGCCGTGCGGGCCGCTCGGCTCAGCAACCCACGGGCAGCCGGTAGATCGTCATCTCCGGGCCCGGGCGGTAGTAGGCCAGCGGGTAGAAGTTGAAGGCGAAGTCGAAGTTGAACTCCACCGGCCCGCGGCCCTCGACGTAGGGCGAGGCCTGATAGACGATCTCCCCCTGGTTCTCCAGCGCTGCGTAGAACGCAGCGGCGTTGGGGACCTTCTGGGGCTCGACCTCGCCGCGCCCGCTCTGGGTGGAGCCCGATACGACGTAGCAGACCCCCTGGTCCTCCCACTCGTCGACCAGCTCGGGGCGCACGATGCGCTGGTAGTCCTCGATGTTGACCACCACGCCGGTGCCCGAGCGGTCCAGCTCGCGGCCCGTCTCGGGGTCGATGTAGGACCGGGTCACCGGATACTTGACCCAGCGGCGTCCGGTGCCGGTCAGCGGCGAGGGATCGCCCAGGTCGGTGGCCCACGCGTCGGGCACCACCGGCTCCACGGCGATCTTCTCACCGACCGGCACGTTGGCCACCATCCAGTCGCGGGCAAGGTTGCGGGTGTCCTCGCGAGACAGGACCAGGCCGCTGTGCAGCGAGTAGACCAGGCCCTGGCCGCACAGGGCGATGACCGCGACGGCCAGCAGCGTCGGGCGCAGCGCCGGGCGCCGGGCGCCCAGGCGGTCGGCGACGTGCAGCACGGCCCACGCGGCCAGCAGGCACACGAACGGGAAGATGGGCAGCAGCCAGCGCCCGAAGAAGCGGTCCTGGAAGCCCATGAAGGCCAGGTACAGCAGCGGCACCGGCACGACGACCCAGGCCAGGCGGCGGTCGTGCAACCACAGGGCGCCGGCGCCGGCGGCCGCCGCGGCGAGCGGGACCCACCCCAGGCCCCAACTGATGGACCACAGGTAGTACAGCCAGCCGTTGTCCTGCGTGGCGCCCAGCTTGCCCGCCCCCTCCGAGGAGGCCTCGGTCTGGTGGACGATGTCGTCCCAGAACGCGTTGAAGTCCAGGATCGCGTACGGGTTGGCGACGATGAAGGCCACAAGGGCGACCAGGCCGGTCAGGGCCACGCCACGCACCGCCGTGACGCGGGCGGTGGGCAGCGAGCGGACCAGGGCGGCCCGCCCGGCCGGGGCGGTGAGCTGCATCGCTCCGGCGCCGACGATGGCCAGCAGCACTACGCCCCCGGTGTACTTCGTCGCGCACGCCAGCCCCAGGCCCAGACCCGCGATCACGTAGTCGCGCGTGCGCCCGTGGCGCAGGATCCCCGCTGCGCCCCACAGCGCGGCGCACACCGGCAGCAGCGTCACCGCGTCGTTGAGCGCGAGGTGGGAGTAGAAGACGGGCAGGAAGGCCACCGCGAGCAGGCCCGCGGCCAGCAGGCCGACGCGACGGTCGTCGAACAGTCGCGAGCCGGCCAGGTAGAGCACCCAGACGGCCAGCGTGCTGAGCACGGCGGCGACGACCCGGGCGACGATCCACACCTGGGTCGGGTCGGCGGCGAACGTCGAGGACACGCCCTCGCCCCCGCCGAAGACCACCGCGAAGACCAGGTGCAGCACGTACGTGTAGGCGGGCGGGTTGACGAAGTAGTCGGGGTTCCACTGGTGCCCGAAGATCCCGATGGCGTTGGGCACGAAGTGCGCGTTCTCGTCGGCGTTGTAGGCGTAGGGCAGCCCGTGCTCGACGCCCCACAGCCGCAGGAACAGCGCGCCGAGGAGCAGGAGACCGACCCACAGTGCCCAGGGGCGGGCGCGATGGTGGCTCACGGACGGGGCCGCCGCCGAGGGCGGCAGCGCGTCGGCGGCAGGCCGGTGAGCCCGCAGGTCGACGCGGCGGGACGAGGGGGCCTCAACAGTTGACATAGGCCCCGTAGTACGTGCTCACTGCGACCCGCTCGTAATCCGGCAGCGGAAGGTTGTGACGCACCTCGCTGCTCTCGTCGGGCAGTGCCTGGGAGAAGACGGCCTGGCGGCCGTGCACGAGCACAGACACGCCCCGGTCCAGGCGGCCCGCGCTGTCGGGGTCGCTGCGCGCGACGACCTGCCCGGGTGGCAGGTCCAGGATCCAGCGCACGTCGGGGATCAGCTTGTGGTTGGGGACGCTCACGGGGCCACAGGCAAGGGCGGCCCGCACATCGGGCGCCCCGAGCACCTGCTCGAGCGAAGCGCGCCACTGCCCTCGGAAGGCCAGTTCGTTGTCAAGCCGCGCGAGGTTCACTCTGGTGGCAGTGAACACCGCGCCACCGAGGACGATGCACACCGCCCCGGCGATCCAGACACGGCGTGCCCAGGTACCGGGGTTGAGCATCGTCCAACCCGCGATGGCCACCCCCGCGAAGAGCATGACCATGAGCGAGGGGACCAGCAGGTAGCGGGCGATGACCGACAGGCCGCCCAGGCCGACCGCTGCGAAGGTGCCCACGCCCGCGCAGAACAGCGCCAGCGGCATGCGCAGGCGGGTGGGCGCCAGCCACGCGGCCAGGCCCAGCCCGAGGATCCCGGCGATCACGACCGGGAACTTGTTGAGGTCGATCAGGAAGGCCCACAACGCACCCGGCACCGCCTCGATGCCCTTGGCGCGGCCCAGCTCGGCGGCCAGCTCGGTCGTGCCCGTGAACGAGAAGAGGGGATCGCCGGTGACCACGAGGTCGGTGGTCGCCCAGATGACCGGCGCGGCACCGACCAGCAGCACCCAGGCCGCGCGGCGGCCCAGGCTCGGCGCGTCCGCCCGCGGCCAGGCCACCCACAGCCAGTACAGGCCGCCCAGCAGCCACGCCTCCGGGCGCAGGAGGCCCGCCAGGGCGAGGATGACCAGGATCAGGGTGCCGCGCCGCGGCCGGCGCATCTCCAGGACGCCCGCCCAGACGACCATGGCCAGGAAGGCCGGGTCGATGTAGCCGCGGGCGGCCAGGAACCCGAAGTCGAAGCGCGTGATCAGTAGGGCTGCGGCCGCGGCGCCGACCAGCGGGGTGAAGGCCAGCTTGCCCATCGTGTACAGGCCCGCGGCCAGCGCCACGAACGAGGCGATGCACAGCCCGACCCACATGCGAGCGCCCAGGTCGCCCAGCGGCGACAGGATCGCCCCGACGACGATGGCCAGCGGATGCTCGGTCGGCGCGCGGTAGGCCTCGAAGGACAACGGCTGGAGGTCGAGCAGCTCGCGGCCCCAGACGATCGAGTAGATCGAGTCGTAGGTGGGGTAGGTCGGATAGGCGAGGAAGCCGATCAGGGCGATCAGCGACACAGCGAGCAGGCCGCCGCGCTCGAGCATGCGCAGGCGCGGCGAGGGCGGGGGGGCGGGCTCGTACCCTTCGAGGCCGTCCTGCGGCCCCGCCCCGGCCACGGCGTCGGCCTCCGCGTAACCGCGCGGGCGGCTGAGCGTCGCGCTCTCCATGAGATTGGAATACTGACGGGTCTTGAAGCTCATCATCCAGATTCCCTGCTTCGACGAGGAGGCTCAGCTCCCCGCCACGCTGGCGGACCTCCCGCGCACCGTCCCCGGCTTCGACCAGGTCGAGTGGCTGGTCGTCGACGACGGCTCCACCGACCGCACCATCGAGGTCGCGAGGGCGGGGGGCGTGGACCACATCGTGCGCCTGACCAACAACAAGGGCCTGGCCGCCGGCTTCCAGGCGGGCCTGGACGCCTGCCTGAAGGTGGGTGCCGACGTCATCGTGAACACCGATGCGGACAACCAGTACGACGCGCGTGACATCCCCACGCTTGTGGCCCCCATCGTGGACGGGCGCGCGGATATGGTCGTGGGGGATCGCGAGGTCATGACCATCGAGCACTTCTCGCCGCTGAAGAAGCTCCTGCAGCGGCTGGGTTCGTGGGTGGTGCGCCAAGCGTCGCAGACGTCGGTGCCCGACACGACCTCAGGGTTCCGAGCCTACAACCGTGAGGCCGCGATCCAGATGGCCGTGGTCTCGAAGTTCACCTACACCCTGGAGACGATCATCCAGGCGGGAAAGCAGTTGGTGGCCATCCACCACGTCCCGATCCGCACCAACGAGCAGACGCGCGAGTCACGCCTGTTCCCGTCGATGTGGTCCTACGTGCGCCGAAACGGTGTCGCGATCTTCCGCATCTACGTGCAGTACGAGCCGCTCAAGGTCTTCATGACCGCCGCCCTGCTCGCGGCGCTGCCCGCGACCGCGCTGTGGATCCGCTGGTTCGTCTTCTACCTGGAGGGCGAGGGCGCGGGCAACGTGCAGTCGCTCATCCTGGGCGCTGTGCTGTTCGTCGCCGCGATGGTCCTGGCCGCGCTGGGCGTGATCGGCGACCTGCTGGCCGCGCAGCGAACGATGGTTCAGCGTACGTTCGAGCGAGTACGGCGCATCGAGCTGCAACTGGGAGTGGAGCCCTCGCACTACGAGCCGGGCGCGCGCCCGACAGGTCACGCAGCCACCACGGGCGCGGACTCCGGCGCGGCCACGGGCAAGACGGGGGAGCGCGAGGCGGCGCGCCTGTGACGCGCACGGCTCCAGGCGTGACGGTCGATCGCGAGGGCACGGTCACCGGCAACACCTACGACAAGTACGGCTCGACCAACCCGGTGGTCAAGCGGCTCATGGCGCACTTCCACTCCACGCTGAGCGAGCTGTTCGCCCGGGCCGACCCGCAGTCGCTGCTCGACGTGGGCTGCGGTGAGGGCGTGCTCACCCACCAGTGGGCAGTGCGCCTGCGTGATCGCCCCGTGGTGGGCATCGACCTCGACGATCCCCACCTGCACGCGCAGTGGGAGGGCCGCCGCGCACCCAACCTCGACTACCGCGTGATGAAAGCCGAAGCGCTGCCCTTCGCCGACGGGGAGTTCGACTGTGCGACGGCCATCGAGGTGCTGGAGCATGTGCCCGACGCCGCGCACACCGTCTCCGAGATGGCCCGTGTGGCGCAGCGCCACCTGCTGGTCTCCGTGCCGCGCGAGCCCATGTGGCGCATGCTGAACATGGCGCGGGGCGCATACCTGAAGGAGCTGGGCAACACGCCGGGCCACGTGAACCACTGGTCCAAGCGGAGCTTTGTGGAGCTCCTCTCTCGCCACGGGACGGTCGTCGAAGCGCGCTCGCCGTTCCCGTGGACGATGCTGCTTGTCCGCCTCTAGCTACGGCCGCGGCGCGCGGGTCCTGAGCGTCGGGCTGGCGCTGACCGGCGTCGTCACGCTGGCCTACTTCGTACTGGCCACCTACGCGCTGGACGCCCGGGAGTACGGCGCGGTGTCGCTTCTATGGTCCATCACCTTCATCGTCGCGACGGTCATCTACCGCCCGATCGAGCAGCTCCTGGCCCGGACGGTGGCGCGCGGACACGCATTCGGGCGCGTGCCCGTGCTCATTCAGGGCGGCTTCGCGCTGGGCTTCCTGGTCGTCGCGCTGGCGCTGCGCGACCCACTGGTGGAGCTGTTCAACGACTCGCAGGCCCTGTACTGGATCCTCGTGGCCGCGGTCCTGGCCTACGCGGCCAGCTACTTCGCGCGGGGCTACCTGGCGGGCAGCGGGCGCTTCGAGCTCTACGGGGGTCTCGTGTTCGTGGAGGCCACGAGCCGGGTGCTCTTCCCCCTTGCCGTGGTGCTGGGGGTCGCCAGCGGGCAGACGGCCGTCGCGCTGGGCATCGCCGCCGCGCCGGTGCTCTCGCTGCTGGTCGTGCCGTGGGCGCTGCGGCGCCGGGCCAACGCCGCACCCTCCGAGGAGTCCCTCTCCCTGCGCGCCGGCTCAGGCTTCGCGGGCGGCGTGCTGGTCATCATGGCCGCTGAGCAGACCCTCATCAACGCGGCGGTGCTCACCACCCAGGCCACCGCGCCGCTGCTGGTGGGCGTGGTGTTCAACGCGCTGCTCATCGTCCGTGCGCCGCTGCAGCTCTTCCAGGCCGTGCAGGGCTCGCTGCTCCCCCACCTGGCCAAGGCGCAGGCGGAGGAGTTCGCCCGCGCGCTGCGGGTCACGGTCCTGGCCATCGCCGGCTTCGCCGGGGCCGTCGCGCTGGGCCTGTTGGCCGTCGGGCCGCTGGTCATGGCCGTCTTCGACATCGACTACGACTACGGCCGCTTCGGGCTGGCGGCTCTCGGCCTGGGCATGGGCTTCCACCTGGTCGCGGGGACCCTCAACCAGGCGGCACTGGCCCGCGACCGCGCCGGCCGGGCCGCCGCCGCGTGGGTGGTGGCCGCAGTGGCCTTCGTGGTGTGGCTGCTGCTGCCAGTGGTCGACGACCCCGTCCTGCGGGTGGAGGTCGGCTACCTCGGCGCCGCGGCCGGTCTGGCGGCCATGCTCGGGATGACGCTGCGTGGCGGCGGGTAGCCTCGATCCCCATGGCCATCGGGCTCATCGCCGCTCTGGTGCTCGTGGTCGCCAACGGCTTTTTCGTCGCGTCGGAGTTCGCGATCGCCCGCCTGCGCCCCACCCAGGTCGAGGGTGCCATCGAGCGGGGCCGCCCGGGCGCGAAGTCGGCCAAGCACGCCGTGGAGCACATCGACGCCTACCTGTCGGCCTGCCAGCTGGGCATCACGCTCTCCTCGCTGGGCCTGGGGGCGCTCGGCGAGCCCGCGTTCCACGACCTGCTCGTGCCCCTGTTCGGCGACGACACGCGTATCTTCTCGATCGGCCTGGCCACCATCGTCGCGTTCTCGATCATCACCACGCTGCACGTCGTGATCGGGGAGCTGTCGCCCAAGAGCCTGGCCATCGCGCGGACCGAGCCCACCGCAATGATCCTAGCCCCGCTGATGCGGGCCTTCTACCTGGCCACCAAGCCCGTGGTGGACCTCTTCAACGGGATGGGCAACCTGCTGCTCAAGCCCTTCGGCGTGCCGCCGGCCAGCGAGGCAGGCAGCCAGCCCCACAGCGAGGACGAGCTGCGGACCCTGCTGCGCGAGAGCTCGGAGAAGGGGCTCATCCAGGTCGAGGAGCAGCGCGTGACAGAGGCCGCCCTGCTCTACGGCGACCGCCGCGCCCGCGAGGTCATGAAGCCCCGGCCCGAGGTGGTACATCTGACGACCGACCAGGATCTCGCAGAGGCCGGGCGGCTGGTCGTTGAGACCGGACACACCCGGTTCCCGCTCTGCGGTCCCGACGGCGGCCTGGACTCCGCCATCGGTGTGATCAACGCCAAGGACCTCCTGCAGGCCTACGTCGAGGGGCGCGACACCGCGCTGCGCGACGTGAGCCGTCCGGTGATGCAGGTGAGCGAGGCGGCGCTGATCGACGAGCTGCTGCGCGACATGCGCCGGAGGCGGACGCACATGGCCGTCGTCGTCGATGAGCACGGCACCGCCACCGGCCTGGTGACCATCGAGGACGTCCTCGAGGAGATAGTCGGCGAGATCGAGGACGAGTTCGACGCCGACCACGACCCCCTCGTACGCCACGAGGACGGGGTGTGGATGGTGGACGGGCAGGCCGACCTGCGCACGCTCGGCGAAGAGCTGGGCCTCGTGATCGACGACCACCACGAGGCCACCATCAGCGGGCACCTGCTCGAGAAGCTGGGCCGCATCCCGGTGGTCGGCGAGACGCTCGAGATCGAGGGCCGGCAGGTGGAGATCACCCGGGTGGGTGAGGCTCGGATCGACCAGCTTCGCGTTCCGGTGGAGAGCCCCGCGCCTGAGCATCCGAGCGGATGATCGGCACAGCGGCGTTGACCACCGCCACGATCGGCACCGCCACCACCGCCCCGATGATCCCGGCGACCACTCCGCCGGTGGTCACCGCGAGCAGGATGCCCACCGGGTGCAGGTGCGTCGTGCGCCCCACCACCAGCGGGTAGAGGATGTTGCCCTCGGTGGCCTGCACGATGAGCACGGCCAGCACCACGAGAAGCGCGGCCACGACACCGTTGCTCACCAGGGCGACGAGGGCCGCCACCGCGCCGGCGGTGAAGGCACCCACGTAGGGGACGAAGGCGGCGACGAAGGTCAGGACGGCCAGCGGGATGACCAGCGGCACCCCGATGATGGCCAGGGCCACGCCGATGAAGATCGCGTCGAAGGTGGCCACGAAGCCGATGCCGCGCACGTACTGGCTCAGCGCCGTCCACGAGGCCTCCCCCACACGCTGTGCGGTCGGCTGGCCGCGCTCGCCGAAGAGCCTGGTCACCCAGGCCCAGATCAGCGGCCCGTCCTTGACGAAGAAGAAGAGCAGCACGAGCACGACGGCGATGCCCACGAGCACCTCGCCGACCAGCAGAGCGCCGCTGAGCACGCCCGAGGCGATCGCGTCCAGGCTGTCGGCCAGGCGCCCCTCGGCCTCGCGGATGGTCTGCTGGGCCTCGACCTGGCTGAGCCCCAGCGGGCTCTCCACCAACAGGTCGCCCAGCTCACCGATGCCGGCCTGCACGGAGGTCACGAGATCTGTGAGCTCATCGATGACCGAGGGCACGACGAGGTAGACCGCGCCCGCGAGCAGGCCCACGCCGCCCAGGAAGACCAGGACGGAGGCCAGCAGGTTGGGCACCCCCCGGCGGCGCAGCCTCTGGGCCAGCGGGTGCAGCAGGGTGCTGAGCAGGACCGCGATGATCAACGGGAGCACGACCAGGCGGATCTCCCACAGGACGAAGCCGATCAGCGCGATGGCCAGGACGACCACGAGCAGGCGCCAGCTCAGGTCCGACACCGTGACGAGCCCGCGGGGCCGCCCCGGCGTGGGGTCCATCAGATGGGCTGGAGCATCGAAGCGCCGCAGGCGTTGCACTCCAACGTCGCCTGGGAGGACATACGCACGATCGTGGAGTGCTCACCGCAGTTCGCGCACACAGAGGTCAGCTCGAAGCGGTGCAGGCAGTAGACGCAGCGGTAGCGGCCGGGCATGTTGGCCGGGCGCAGCCACGGCTCGTGACAGTTGGGGCACTCGAGCCCGAGCCGTTTCTCAGCCATCACCGCCAGTGTGACGCAGCAGGGAGATGGAGAACCCGTCCGTGGCGTCACGGTGCGGCCAGACCGTGCGACGGTGGACCACCTCGAGCTCGGGCCGATGGGCGGTGAGCGCCTCGACCGGACCGTCGCCCTCTGCCGGGTTCAGGGTGCACACCGCGTAGGCCAGGGTGCCCCCGGGCCGCAGCGCGGCGGCGCCGGCGCTCAGGATCGCCGTCTGCTGGGCGACGAGCCCGCGCGCAGCCTCGGGAGAGGCCCGCCAGCGCACGTCGGGACGGTGACGCAGGGTGCCCAGGCCGCTGCAGGGCGGGTCGACGAGCACGCGGTCGTAGCTCGCGCCGAGGCCGTCCCGCGCGGCATCGGCGACCTGCACCCGCACGGGCGGGGTGGCGCGCAGGCGCGCGGCGGTGCGCTCGAGGGCCCGGGCCCGCCCGGGGTGGCGCTCGACGGCCACCACCTCGCCCTCCCCGCTCATGAGCGCGGTCAGGTGCGTCGTCTTCCCGCCGGGAGCCGCGCACAGGTCGAGCACGCGATCGCCGGGGCGCGGTGCCAGTAGCGCCCCGACCAGCATGGCTCCGCGGGACTGGGGCATGAAGAGCCCCTCCGTCCACAGCGGCGAACCGTGGGCATCGAACGGTCCTTCGACCACGAGCCCCTCGGGCAGCTCGGGGTCCGGCGCGGGGTGGGATGGCACGGGAAGCCGGCGGGCCAGCGCCTCCCGGTCGCCGACCAGCGTGTTGGCGCGCAGAGCATGCTCGGCGGGCTCGTTGGCGGCGGCCATGAGAGCGCGCGCGGTGTCGGGCCCATAGGCCTCCCACCACAGCGTGGCGATCCAGTCGGGCAGCGAGTGGCGCAGGGCGGTCTCGTGCGCCGTAGCCTCCGGCAGGCCATCCACGAGCGCGCGCCCCTCCCGCGTCGCCCGGCGCAGGACCGCGTTGACCAGCCCGTGCCCGCCCGACTGCGCCGCTCTGGCCAGCTCCACGCTCTCGGTCACCGCCGCGTACTCGGCCACACCGTCGAGAAAGAGCAACTGGAAGAGGCCCAGGCGCAGCGCGGTGCGGGTGGGGGCGTCGAGGCGCTGCGGTGGGCGGGCAAGGCGCTCGATGACGTGGTCCAGCGTGCGCGTGCGCTGGACCGTCCCGAAGGCGAGCTGCTGGGCCAGGGCACGCTCGCGCGGCTCCAGGCCCCGCGCCTCCCCGTGCAGCGCACGGTCCGCGTAGGCGCCCTCCTCGAAGACCCGGTGCACGACCGCGTAGGCCACGCGTCGTGCCGGCGTGGGCTCCGAGCGGCTCACCCGCGCGAGCGCTCTTCCCAGAGCATGTGCTCGACGCCGCGCATCGTCAGGACCCTGTGCGTGAGGAAACGGACGTCGATGGCG
>JBBJOB010000042.1:0-11968 GCA_037721455.1 Solirubrobacteraceae bacterium
CGTGCGTGCGCTGCAACGGCCACGTGCGCCTGGACGCGATGCTCGACTTCGCCGACCGCCTCGGTGCGGTCACCCTGGCCACCGGCCACTACGCGCGTACGCGCGACGGTCTGCTCAGACTCGCCGCCGACCCGGCCAAGGACCAGACCTACATGCTCGCCGCCGTGGCCCCCCGGACGCTCACGCGCCTGCGCTTCCCCCTCGGTGAGCTGACCAAGCCGCAGGTGCGCGCGCTGGCCCGCGACCACGCGCTCCCGGTGGCCGACAAGCGCGACTCGCAGGATCTGTGCTTCCTGGCCGGCACCGGCCGCGCCGCGTTCCTGGCCCGCCACGCGAACCTGCGCGAGCGCCCCGGCGACATCGTCGACCGCGCCGGGCGGCGCCTCGGGCGCCACCGCGGCCACCACGGGTTCACCGTCGGCCAGCGGCGGGGCATCGGCGTCGCCGCGAGCGAGCCGCTCTACGTGCTGGCCACCGACGCCGACGCCAACACGGTCACCGTCGGCCCGCGCGACCAGCTCGCGACGCAGACCGTCCGCGTGCGCGACGCCAGCGTCCACGCCACCCCCGACGCCGTGAGGCTGCGCTACCACACCAACGCGGTGCCCTGTCGCCTGGAGGACGACGTCCTCCACCTCGACGAGCCCTTCGACGGCGCCGCCCCAGGCCAGACCGCGGTCTTCCTGGCCGGGGACGCCGTCGTGGGATGCGCGACAATCACGCAGTGACCTCGGACGAGATCCGCGAGACCTACCTGCGCTTCTTCGAGGAGCGCGACCACCGCCGGCTGCCCTCGGCCTCGCTGGTACCCGCGGCCTTCGACCCCTCGGTGCTGCTGACCACCGCGGGCATGCAGCCGCTCAAGCCCTACTTCCAGGGTCGGGAGGCGCCGCCCCACCCGCGGCTGACCTCGTGCCAGAAGTGCTTCCGCACGGTCGACATCGACAACATCGGCGTCACCGCCCGTCACCTCACCTGCTTCGAGATGCTGGGCAACTTCTCGGTGGGCGACTACTTCAAGCAGGACGCGGTGGAGCTCGCGTGGGAGCTGTCCACCCAGGGCTTCGGGTTCGACCCCGAGAAGATCTGGGTCACGGTCTTCGAGGGCGACGACGCGCTGGGCCTGGGACCCGACGAGGAGGCCATCGACGCCTGGCTGTCGATCGGCTTCCCGCGCGAGCGCATCGTGCTCCTGCCCCGCAGCGAGAACTTCTGGCAGGCCGGGGACACCGGTCCGTGCGGGCCGTCCTCCGAGCTCTACCTCGACCGCGGCGTGGCCTTCGGCGCGCCCGACGACCTCCCCGGCGGTGACAACGACCGCTTCCTGGAGTTCTGGAACCTCGTGTTCATGACCTACGACCAGGGGCCGCCCAACACCCTCACGCCCCTGCCGGCCAGCAACATCGACACGGGCCTGGGGCTCAACCGCCTGGCGGCCATCCTGCAGGACACCCCTTCGGTCTTCGAGACCGACCAGTTCGCCCCGCTGATCGAGCTGGGGGAGCAGCGCAGCGGGCGGCGCTACGGCGCCGACGAGGCCACCGACCGCGCCCTGCGCATCCTGGCCGACCACACGCGCGGGATGACCTTCCTCATCGCCGACGGCGTCGTGCCCTCAAACGAGGATCGCGGCTACGTCCTGCGGCGCATCATGCGCCGGGCGATCTTCCAGGGGCGGCGCCTGGGCTTCGAGCCCGGCTTCCTCATCGCCTTCGCGCAGCGGGTGCGCGAGCTGATGGGCGGCGTGTACCCCGAGCTGGACCGCGAGTGGGCGGCGATCGACCGCTGGGTGCGTGGGGAGGAGGAGTCCTTCACCCGCACGCTGGACCAGGGCACCCATCGCCTCGAGGAGCTCATCGACCGGGCGCGCGAGCAGGGCGCCGAGGGCATCGCCGCCGACGACGCGTTCGCTCTCCACGACACCCACGGCTTCCCGTTCGACCTCACGAGGGAGCTGGTGGCCGAGCAGGGCCTGGGCGTGGACGAGGAGGGCTTCGAGGCGCGCATGGACGAGCAGCGCGCGCGGGCGCGCGCCGCCGGCGGTCGCGCCCACGCGGCCGTGACCCACGTGAGCCTGGAGGGCCCGCCCAGCGCGTTCACCGGCTACGAGGTGCTCGAGCAGCACTCGACGGTCGCCTCGGTGGGTGAGCAGGACGGCCGCGTGCTGGTCAAGCTGGCCGAGTCCCCCTTCTACGCCGCCGGCGGCGGCCAGGTCTCCGACACCGGCGAGATCGCCTGCGAGAGCGGTGACTGCCGCGCGACGGTGGCCGACGTCCTGCGCGTCGGTGACGACCAGGCCGTCGTGGTGGAGCTCGAGCAGGGCGAGCTGCGCTCCGGGGAGCGCGTGATCGCGCGGGTCGACGCCCCCGCCCGCCACGCCACCGCCTGCAACCACACGGCGACGCACCTGCTGCACGCGGCGCTGCGCAGCGTGCTCGGTGACCACGTCCGCCAGGCGGGCTCCTACGTCGGCCCGGACAAGCTGCGCTTCGACTTCACCCACGGCGGAGCCCTGGGCGACGAGGAACGTCGACAGGTCGAGGACCTGGTCAACGAATGGGTGCTGGGCAACGACCGCGTCCGCGCACTGGAGACCACGCTGGACGAGGCGCGCGCCCTGGGCGCGATGGCCCTGTTCGGCGAGAAGTACGGCGACGTGGTGCGCATGGTCGAGGTCGGCGACGGCTCCTACTCGCGCGAGCTGTGCGGCGGGACCCACGTGCGCTCCACCGCGGAGATCGGGCTGTTCAAGCTCACCTCGGAGGGCTCCAGCGCGGCGAACGTGCGCCGGGTGGAGGCCCTGACCGGCCCGGCCGCTGTCGCGCTCATGCGTCGTCACGACGACCTGCTCGCCCGGGCGGCGAGCGCGGCGCGCTCCTCGGTGGAGGATGTCCCGGCGCGGGTGAGCGATCTGCAGGCCCAGCTCAAGGAGGCGCGCCGGCGGCCGTCGGGCGCCAACGGCCAGGTCGACCCCGCGGAGCTCGCGGGCCGCGCTGTCGAGATCGCCGGCGCGCCGGTCCTGGCCGAGGCGGTGCCCGTCGGGGACCCCAAGGCGCTCATGGAGCTCGCCGACCGCGTGAAGGGCAAGCTGGGCGACGCGGCGGTCGTACTGGGCAGCGCGGGCGAAGGCCGGGTGCACCTGGTCGCCGCCGTCGCCCCCGCGCTCGTGCAACGCGGGGTGAAGGCCGGCGCGGTGGTCAAGGCCGCCGCGCAGGTGGCCGGCGGCGGGGGAGGGGGCCGCGACACGATGGCCCAGGCCGGCGGGCGCGACCCCGAGAAGCTCCCTGCCGCCCTCGCGGCGGCCCGCGCGGCGATCGAGGCCGTGTTGGTCGCGGGGTGAGTACCTGCGGTGTGTCCGCGCGGTCGTCCCAGCCGCGCGATCCCATCGGGTGCCCCGTGGCCGCATGAGGGTGCTCGCCCTCGACCACGGCCGTGCGCGCTGCGGCGTCGCGGTGAGCGACCCGACGGGCACGCTGGCCACGCCGCTGGCGGTGATCGACAAGCCCGACAGCGGCCGGGGGCTGGATGCGATCGCCGCGCTGGTGGGCGAGCGGGAGATCGAGCGTGTCGTCGTCGGCCTGCCCACGTCCCTGGACGGCGGTGAGAGCGACCAGACGCGCGCCGCGCGCGCGTTCGCGGCTGCGCTGGCGCGCCGGCTGGGCAAGCGGGTGCCCGTCGAGCTGGAGGACGAGCGCTTCACCACCCGGATGGCCCAGCGCGACCCGGCGGGCGCGCGCGGCGACGAGGACTCGCGCGCCGCGGCCCACCTGCTCGAGGGATGGCTCGCCCGGGCGCGGTGAGGCCGCCCGGCGCGCTTTGGGCATCGAGGAAAGTTCGCAGATCGCGGGGCGGCGGGCACCCACCGCGGGTGGGTGGCAGCCCACTGCCGGGTCCGACGGCACGTCGACCGAGCGCGTCGTGTCGCTACGCTGGTCGGCCATGGGCCTCTTCGGCAGCAGGGAGGAAGCTCCGCGCGCGCGCTCGACCGAGGAGCGCGAGGCCGCCCGCCGCGCCCGCGAGGCCGAGCGCGCCGCCCGCCGCGGTGAGCCACCCCCCGATCTCGGCCAGCCCGCGGCCGCCGTCCCCACGCCGCACAGCGAGAGCCCCGGTGCCGAGTCCGCGCCACCCCGACGCCGCGAGGAACCGACGGCTGCGGCCCGAAGTGAGGAGCCCGTCGCGCTGCCCCGAGAGCAACCTGTGGCGCCTCCGCGGGAGGAGCCCTCCGTGGCCCCCCGTCGTGAGGAGCCGCCCGCGCCGCCGCGTCGTGTGGCCGAGGCTCCCGCCGCACCGCCGCGCGAGGAGCCGACGCCGCGTCGCCAGGCACCAGCCGCGCAGCCGCCGCCTCGCGAGGCGCCCGCGCGCCGCACCACCGAACCTGTCCCCGAGCCTGTCGGCCGCTACGCGGGCACTCCCTCGCCCTCGGCGTCGGCCCACGAGGACGTCTCGCAGCCGACGGCTGCGTGGGACGTGGCGCAGGAGGAAGATCGGTCGGCGTGGAACGAACAGGACATGCAGGCCTGGGAGGAGCACGATGATGGGCGGGACGATGCGCACGATCCCTGGGACCCGCCGCCGCCGGCCGCCACCACGCCTCATGACGGCAACGGCAACCGCGCGAGCGCTCATCCGCCGCAGACCGAGGAACCGGCGTACGACCTCGATCACCACGACGACCTCGACCATCACGAGGACCTCGGTCACGACGACGACCTCGCCTGGCACGATGAGGCGGCCACCGGCGAGTTCGCCGCCCAGGGCTACGTCCAGCAGCACGCACCCCCCCCTGAGCCCCAGCCGGCGCCTGACCCCGTCACCTCGTCGGCCGAGTCGGAGCCCGAGCAGGAGCCTGCCCGGGGCCGCTTCTCCCGGCGCCCGCCGCGTGCCCCCGGCCCGCCGCCGTTGCCCGCGCGTCGCGCTGCAGGCACCGGCCGCGTCGGTCGCGCCGCGAAGCGCATCGGCGGCCACGCCGCCTTCACCACCGGCACAGCCCCAGCCACGGCCGCGGCGACCAGCCCCGGCGCCGCTGCCGCCCCGCCGCCGCGCCGTGGCCGCCGGCCCTTCGCCCTGGCCCTGTTCCTCGTGCCGATCGTCGCCCTCCTGTGGTTCCTGGGCGCCCTCTTCCAGCCCTTCGGCGGGGACGGTGAGGGCACCGTCGCGGTGACCATCCCCGAGGGTGCCAGCGTCGGCAAGATCGGCGACATCCTCGCCGAGGAGGGCGTCGTGGACTCCGGCCTGTTCTTCCGCGTGCGCGCCACCCTGTCGGGCGACGGCGCCGCGCTGCGCTCGGGGCCCCACGAGCTGCGCCAGGGCATGTCCTACGCCTCGGCCATCACCGCGATCTCCACCCCTCCGGCCGTCGCCGGCCCGACCGACGTGGTCGACGTGGTCATCCCCGAGGGCCTCTCGCGCGGCGAGACCTCCGCCATCGTGGAGGAGGCCGGCATCGAGGGCGACTACGAGGAGGCCTCCGAGTCCACCGAGGGCTTCAGCCCGCGCCGTGACTTCGACGCCCCCGAGGGCACCGACACGCTGGAGGGCTTCCTGTTCCCGGCCACCTACGAGCTGGCCGTCGACGCCAGCGCGGAGGATCTCGTCGCCGACCAGGTCGAGACCTTCCAGGAGAACTTCGCCGAGGTCGACCTCAGCAAGGCCGAGGAGGGCAACCTCACGCCCTACGAGGTGCTCATCATCGCCTCCATGGTCGAGCGCGAGACCCGCGTGCCCGAGGAGCGCCGCGTGGTCGCCGCGGTCATCTACAACCGCCTGTCGGAGGGCATGCCGCTGGGCATCGACGCGACGATCCGCTACGCCAACGACAACTGGGACAGCCCGCTCAAGCAGAGCGAGCTGCAGGAGGACGGGCCGTACAACACGCGCACCCGCACCGGCCTGCCGCCCACGCCGATCGGCAACCCGGGCCTGGCCTCCATCCAGGCCGCCGCCAACCCGGCCGACGAGGACTTCCTCTACTACGTCGTCAAGCCCGGTACGTGCGGGGAGCACAGCTTCTCCAGCACCGACGCCGAGTTCCAGCAGGACGTCGCCGAGTACAACCGCGCGCGCGACGCCGCGGGCGGCAACTCGCCCACCACCTGCTGAGCGGCAGCACCCGCCTTGCCCCGCCTGGGCGTCCTCGGCTGGCCCGTCGCCCACAGCCGCTCGCCGGCGATGCACACCGCCGCTCTGCGGGAGCTGGGCCTCGCGGCGCAGTGGACCTACCAGCTCCTGCCCGTCCCGGCGGACCTCCTCGCCGAGACGGTGCGCGCCCTGCCCGCCGCAGGGTTCGCCGGGGCCAACGTCACGGTTCCCCACAAGGAGGCGGCGCTCGCGCTGGCCGACGAGGCCACCGCCGCCGCAGGGGCCATCGGGGCGGCCAACACCCTCAGCTTCGACCTGGGAGGCGCTATCCACGCCGACAACACCGACGCTCCCGGGCTGCTCGCTGCCCTGCCCGCCGACCCCCGCGGCGCGACGGCGCTCGTGCTCGGCGCCGGCGGCAGCGCACGGGCGGCCATCCACGCCCTGCACGAGGCCGGCGCCGGCCGGGTGCTGGTGTGGAACCGCACGCCCGGGCGGGCCCGTGCGCTCGCCCGGGAGCTTGGCGCGCAGGCGGTCCAACCGCCGCTGCCCGCCTTCGACGTGCTCGTCCACTGCACCGCCGCCGGCCTACTGCAGGGATCCGACCAGCTCAAGGATCTGCCGCCTCTTGCCGATCAGATGTCCACAGGAATGTCCGTGGTCGATCTCGTCTACAACGCGTCGGAAACCCCCCTCACCGCCCTCGCGCGTGAGCGCAATGTCGCCGTGGTCGACGGCCTTGACGTCCTCGTCCACCAGGGGGCGCTCAGCCTGCAGCGCTGGACGGGCCTTCCCGCGCCGCTGGCGGTCATGCGCGCCGCGGCCCGTGACCGGGCCTGTCGATGAACGGCCTGCGACCCGTCCCCGAAGCGGAGGTGGAGCCCGCCCACGGCCCCGACGCCGGCCGGCACCTGGCCGACCGCTGGGCGGGCGTCACGCGTCGCCCGGTCGATGGAGCCAGCGGGCCGCCGCGCTTCCTCACCGACGTCATCGTCGGCCTCGGCCTGGCCGATCGCGAGCGGGTGGAACAGGCCGTCGTCGCGGCGCGCGCCCAGGGCACCACCCCCGAGCGCGTGCTCCTGACCGAGCGCGCGATCACCCAGGACGGGCTGGCGCGCGCTCTGGCCGAGCGCCACGGCCTGCACCACGTCGACCTCACCGTCTTCCGCCCCGACATGCAGGTAGCGGCCCTGCTCAAGCCGGCCCAGGCCAAGCGCTTCGAGGCCGTGCCCGTCGCGCGCGTCGACGAGCGCACCCTGCTGGTGGCCATGGCCGACCCGACCAACGTCGTGGCGCTGGACGACATCGCCCTGATGACCGGCATGGAGGTGCGTCCCGGCGTGTCCTCGCGCGAGGACGTCCTGGCCCTCGTGGGCCGCCTCAGCACGCTGGACGACGCGGTCCGTGACGCCTCGATCGAGGAGGAGGCAGACGGCAGCCCCGCAGAGGTCGTCGACCTGCGCGAGTCGGCCGACGACGCGCCGGTGGTCAAGCTGGTCAACCAGATCATCGCCCAGGCGGTCGAGCAGGGCGCCAGCGACGTGCACCTCGAGCCCAACGGCCGAGAGCTCCGGGTGCGATTTCGCATCGACGGCGTGCTGCAGGAGACCACGACGGTGCCCAAGCGGATGGTCAGCGGGGTGATCTCCCGCGTGAAGATCATGAGCGAGCTGGACATCGCCGAACGCCGCATGCCCCAGGACGGCCGGGTCGGGCTGACCGTCGCGGGCCACCACGTCGACCTGCGCGTCGTCACCCTGCCCAGCGTCCACGGCGAGAGCGTGGTGATGCGCATCCTCGACAAGGAGGCGGTCGTCATGGAGCTCGACCGCCTGGGGATGGCCGGGGGGGAGCTGGAGCGCTTCCGTCGCTCGGTGGGCAAGCCCCACGGCTGCGTGCTGGCCACCGGGCCGACGGGCTCGGGCAAGTCGACGACGCTCTACGCGGCTCTGGGCGAGCTAAACACGCCGGACAAGAACATCATCACCATCGAGGACCCCGTCGAGTACCAGGTCGACGGGATCACCCAGGTGCAGGTCAACCTGCGCGCCGGCCTGCAGTTCGCCACCGGCCTGCGCTCCATGATGCGCGCCGACCCCGATGTGATCATGGTCGGGGAGATCCGTGACCGCGACACCGCCCAGATCGCCGTCGAGGCCGCGCTGACCGGCCACCTCGTGCTCTCCACCCTGCACACCAACGACGCGCCCACGGCGATCACCCGCCTGACCGAGATGGGCATCGAGCCCTTCCTGGTGGCCAGCGCGATCGACGCGGTCGTTGCCCAGCGCCTGGCGCGCACGCTGTGTCGCCATTGCAAGGCGCGCACCGTCGTGTCGGTCGACGTGCTGCGGGAGCACGGCTTCCCGGCGCGCTTCGACGTGGAGGCCTACGAGCCGGTGGGCTGCGCGCGCTGCTCGGGCAGCGGCTACCGCGGCCGCGTCGGCCTCTACGAGGTGATGACCATGAGCGAGGAGCTGCGCAAGCTGGTCGTGGCCCGCGCGCCCACCGACCAGATCGCCGAGGTCGCGGTGCGCGAGGGCATGCGCCGCCTGCGCGACGACGGCCTGGAGAAGATCGCCAACGGGCTCACCTCGGTCGCCGAGGTGACCCGGGTCACGGGGCTGGGGTCGGCTCTGTGATCGTGGCCTCCTTGCCGCCCTCGTCGACCGCCTTGGGGCGGCGATCGAAGCCGGCGGCCTGGAGGGCGTCGTCCTCGTCGAGGGTCTCACGCTCCAGCAGCGCCTGGGTCAGTGACTCGAGGCGGTCGCGGTTCTCGCCCAGCATCCGATACGCACGCTCGTAGCACTCCTCCACGATGCGCCGCACCTCCTGGTCGACCAGCTCGCGCGTCGACTCCGAGGTGCTGTCCACGCCGGGGAACATGGGCCCGTCGTCGGGACGGGGCAGGACCGAGACCAGGCCGATCCGGTCGCTCATGCCCCAGCGCCCGACCATCTGGCGGGCGATGCTGGTGACCTGCTCGAGGTCTGACTCCGCGCCGGTGGTCACGTCGCTGTAGATGATCTGCTCGGCCGCGCGGCCGCCCAGGGCGCCGACGATCTTGCCCAGCAGGTACTTGCTGTCGTAGCCGTAGCGGTCGGTCTCCGGCGACTGGAAGGTGACGCCCAGCGCCCGCCCGCGGGGCACGATCGAGACCTTGCGTACCGGGTCGGCGCCCGGCTCGAGCATGCCCAGCACCGCGTGGCCGGACTCGTGGTAGGCGGTGCGCTCGCGCTCGTGGGGGGAGATGGTGATGCGCCGCTCGGCGCCCAGCACGATGCGCTCCATGGCGTCAGTGAAGTCCTCGGTGCGCACGTCGGTGTGCTCGCGCCGGGCGGCCAGCAGCGCCGCCTCGTTGACCAGGTTGCGCAGGTCGGCGCCCACCATGCCCGGCGTGGTGGCGGCGAGGTCGTCGAGGCGCACCTCGTCGTGGATGGGCACCGAGCGGGTGTGGACCTCGAGGATGAGGCGCCGTCCGTCCTTGTCAGGCGGGTTGACCACCACGCGGCGGTCGAAGCGCCCGGGGCGCAGCAGCGCCGCGTCCAGCACGTCTGGGCGGTTGGTGGCGGCCAGCACGATGACGCCCTCGGTGCCGCTGAAGCCGTCCATCTCGGTGAGGATCTGGTTGAGCGTCTGCTCGCGCTCGTCGTGGCCGCCCATGCCCCCGCCCGAGCCGCCGCGCTGACGCCCGATGGCGTCCAGCTCGTCGATGAAGATGATGGCCGGGGCGATCTTCTTGGCCTGCTCGAAGAGGTCGCGCACGCGCGAGGCGCCCACGCCGACGACCATCTCGATGAACTCCGAGGCCGACATGGAGAAGAAGGGCACGTCGGCCTCGCCGGCCACCGCACGGGCCAGCAGCGTCTTGCCCGTGCCCGGCATGCCGCTGAGCAGCACGCCCTTGGGGATCGCCGCGCCCAGCTTGCGGTAGCGGTCAGGGTTCTTGAGGAAGTCGACGATCTCGACCAGCTCCTCCTCGGCCTCGTCGATCCCGGCCACGTCGGAGAACTTCACCCGCTGCTCGGTGGCGTCGTAGCGCTTGGCCTTCGAGCGCCCCATGCCCGTCATGCCGCCCATGCCGCCCGACTTGGCCGCGCGGCGGAAGAAGAAGACGATCAGGCCGATGATCAGCAGCGTGGGCCCGAAGAACAGGAGGAAGTCGGCCAGGATCGAGCGGCCCTGGTCGATGGTGTCGGCGTTGACCACCACGCCGCCCTCGCGCAGCGTGTCGAGCAGATCGGTGTCCAGCGCGAAGGCGGGCAGGACGGTCTCGAAAAGCTCGGTGGGCTCGGGCGGCGGACTGTCCTCGTCCTGGGAATCGGCGTCGACGGGCGGGCGTACCTCGCGGGTGAACTCGCCCTGGATGATGTCGCCGACCGAGTTGACCTCGGCGACGTTGTCGCTCTCGACCTGCTCGAGGAAGAACGTGTAGGGGACGTCGGAGCGATCGTCGCCCTCGGGCACCTGTGAGCCGATCGCGACGTTGATGACCAGCAGGACGCCGAGCAGGATCCAGAAGATCTTCCCGCCGGGGGGCCGGAAGCGCTTGCCGCTCTGCTCGTCGCCGTCTCCCCGGGTCGTCTCGCCACGGTCACCCTCCACCCGCCAGGGGGCGGGCCGGTCGGGCTCCTTCTCGGCGCCGCGGTTGCGGGCCTGGTGGCGGTCTGGGGCCGTCTTGGCCATCGATCGAAGTCTAGAGCCCTCCCCGTGAGGTCTTGGCCGCGGTGACCCGCCGCCGGCGCGCGCCCCGCGCTGGGAGGCGCTCAGCCGTCGACGACGACCCGGTGCGCGCCGTCGACGCGCAGCGTCCGGTCGCCACGCAGCAGGGCCAGCAGCTCCTCGCCCACCAGCTCCCGCCGCCAGCCGTCCAGCGTGCGCACGCCGGGTTCGCCGGCGCCGGTGCGCACAGCGGTGACCACCTGCTGGAGGTCGGCCCGCGCGGCGATGAGCTCATAGGCCAGCTCGGCCTCCATGGCACGGGCGCGCACCATCGCCTCGCACAGCGCGACGACGGGCGCGTCCTGGTGGTCGGGCGGCGCCTGGCGCTCACCCTCGTAGGGCAGCGGAGGGCGCTCGCGCCCGCGCTCGACTGCCTCGAGGACCTCCTTGCCGCGCCGGCGCAGCGTCCCCTCATTCATGCCGCGGATCTGGCGCAGACCCTCGGAGTCACGGGGCTTGCGCTTGGCAACCTCCACGAGCGCCGCGTCGTTGAGGACCGAGGCGATCGGCCGGTCGGCGCTCTGGGCGGCCTCCTCGCGCCAGCCCACCAGCTCGCGGGCCACCGCACGGGCGCGCGGGTCGAGGCCGTTCACACGCGGCAGGCGGGCGAAGACGGCGTGGGGCTCGCGCACGTCGCTGACCTGCTCCAGCGCGCGGCACTCCTCGCGGGCCCACTGCAGGCGGCCGCGGGCCTCGAGGCGCTCCTGCAGCGAAGCAGCGAGGCGCAGCAGGTGGCGCACGTCGTCGCGCGCGTAGTCGACCTGCTCGTCGCTGAGGGGCCGCGCGTCCCAGCGGGTGAAGCTGGCCGACTTGCCCAGGCGCACCTCGAGCACCTCCGAGAGCATCGGCTCGTAGCCCATCTGCGCGCGCAGCCCCGCGAAGCCCGCCGCGAGCTGGGTGTCGAACAGGCTGGTGATCTCCGTCCTCCAGGTGCGCCGCAGCAGCGCGACGTCCTGGCGCGCGGCGTGCATGACCACCTCGACGGCCGGATCGGCCAGAGCGGCGGCCAGCGGGGATGGGTCGAGCGCCTCGTCGAGCGGATCGACCACCTCGATGGTCACGTCGTCCAGATCCCCGTCGGGGCCCGGGACGGCGACCTGGACGAGGCACAGAAGCGTGCGGTAGCGCCCCTCGCCCATGAACTCCGTGTCGATGGCCAGCCGGCCGT
>JBBJOB010000256.1:0-3155 GCA_037721455.1 Solirubrobacteraceae bacterium
TGATGGGCCGCTCGGGCTCGGGAAAGTCCACGCTGCTGCACCTGCTCGCCGGCCTGGACCGCTCGACGTCGGGCTCGATCACCATCGACGGCACCGGCCTCGACGGCCTCGACGACGCCGCCCTGACCCGCCTGCGCCGTGACCGACTGGGCTTCGTCTTCCAGGCCTTCAACCTCGTGCCGGTGCTCGACGCACGAGAGAACATCCTCCTGCCCTTCACGCTGGCCGGCCGCGAGCCCGATAGCGCGTGGTTAGACCAACTCGTGGCCGCCGTGGGCCTCGAGGACCGCCTCGGGCACCGTCCCGCGGAGCTCTCGGGCGGCCAGCAGCAGCGGGTCGCCGTGGCGCGCGCGCTCGTGCACCGCCCCGCCGTCGTGTTCGCCGACGAGCCGACCGGCAACCTCGACTCCGGATCGGCGGCCGAGGTCCTGGGTCTCCTGCGCCGCGCGGTCGACGACTTCGGCCAGACCGTCGTCATCGTGACCCACGACGCGGCGGCCGCGGCCTACGCCGACCGGGTCATCGTGCTTGCCGACGGGCTGATCGTGCGCGACGTTGAGGCCGGCGGCGTCGAGGAGGTCCTCGAGCTCATGAAGGCCGTCTCGTGATCCGCCTCGCCCTGCGCGGCATGCGCGAGCGCCGTGCGCGCACGGCGTTCACCACGCTGGCGGTCACCCTGGGCGTCGCCCTCGTCGCGGGGACGTTGATCCTCTCCGACACCATCGAGGCGTCCTTCGACCGCCTCCTGGCCGCCTCCGGCGAGAACGTCGACGTCAACGTCGTCGCGCGGGGGCAGGACACGTTCGGCACGCCCGTGGCCATGCCCGCGCAGGTCGAGCAGCGGGCTGAGGCGGTAGAGGGCGTCGAGGCGGCGGCGGGCTCCTTCGGCGATCTCACCGTCGCGGTGGTCGACGAGCGCGGCGACCGCGTGGGCCCGGTGACCGGGGCGCCGACGCTCGCCTACTCCACGGTGCCCGAGCGCTTCGATCCGTACGGCTACGAGGAGGGCCGCGCGCCGGGCGGCGAGGGGGAGATCGCCATCGGGCTCAACGCGGCCCAGGACGCGGGCGTCGCTGTGGGCGACCGCGTGCGCGTGCTCGGCAACGGGCCGGCGCGTCCCTTCCGGGTCGTCGGCCTGGCCACCTTCGGCGGGACCGGAGCGCTGGGCGGCGCGGGCTTCGTGGTCCTCACGCTCCCCGAGGTCCAGGCGCTGGCCACCGAGCTCCGCAGCATCACGCAGGTCGATATCCAGGCCGTCGACGGCGTGGAACCCGAGGTGCTGGCCGGGCGCGTGCGTGCGGCGCTGGGCGACGACGTGGTCGTGCGCACGGGCGAGGAGGCCGAGGCGGCAAGCGCGCGGGACTTCGGCGAGATCCTCGGCTACCTGACCATCGGGCTGCTGGTCTTCGGCGCCATCGCCCTGCTGGTCGGCGCCTTCGTCATCTTCAACACCTTCACCATCACCATCGCCCAGCGCACGCGCGAGCTGGGGATGCTGCGCACCATCGGCGCGTCGCGGCGCCAGGTGCTGCGCGCGGTCCTGTTGGAGGCGCTGCTGATCGGCGCGGCAGGAGCGGTCCTCGGCCTGCTCGCCGGGCTGGTGCTCGCTCCCGGCC
Organism: Solirubrobacteraceae bacterium; assembly: GCA_037721455.1. Taxonomy (GTDB): domain Bacteria; phylum Actinomycetota; class Thermoleophilia; order Solirubrobacterales; family Solirubrobacteraceae; genus Siliceabacter. Next base: position 1,617 of record JBBJOB010000256.1, read on the forward strand.
TGCGCGCGCTGATGGCCGCCATCGGGCTCGAGCTGCCCGCCACCGCGCTGGTGGTAGCGCCGAGCACGGTCGTCGTCGCGCTCGTCCTCGGGACGGTCGTCACGCTGCTGGCGTGCCTGGTCCCGGCTCTGCGCGCCACCCGCGTGCCGCCCCTCGCCGCGCTGCGCGAGGCCGACCTCGCCGGCGGCGCGGGCGCCCTGTCGCGCCGGCGCCTGTGGACGCAGGGCGGCGTGGCGGGGCTCGGCCTGGTCCTGATGCTCGTCGGGCTGGTCGGCGGCCTGGGGACCACCGGCGCGCTCTCCCTGCTCGGCGCCGGTGCGCTGGCGGTCTTCGTCGGGGCCGGGATGCTCTCCCCGCTGGCGGTGGGTCCGGTCGCCGCGGTGGTCGGCCGGCCGCTGCAGGCCGTCGGCGGCGTGGCAGGAAGCATCGCCCGCGCCAACGCGACCCGCTTTCCCGGGCGGACCGCCGGGACCGCGGCCGCGCTCATGGTCGGCGTCGCGCTGGTGGCCTTCGCCTCCATCTTCGTCAACGGCTTCAAGGCCTCGTTCTCCGGCGCCTTCGAGGACGCCGTGACCGCCGACCTCGTCGTCTTCGACGCCTCGGGGCTGATGCCCGAGACGGTGGCGGGCGCCGCCGCGGGCCTGCCCGGCGTCGACGCCGCGGCCAACCTCCGCGTGGGCCAGGGCGAGCTGGCCGGCGACGACGTCTCATTGGCCGGGCTGGACCCGGCGATCGCCACGAACGTGGTGTCGGTGGACTGGGCCGAGGGCTCCGACGACGCGCTGCGCGCGCTGGGCTCCGACGGCGCGATGGTCGAGGCCGGCTTCGCCGCCGACCGCGGGCTGCGCGTCGGCGCCCCGCTGGAGCTGCGCAACCGCTCGGGCGATCCGGTGGCGCTGACCGTGCGCGGCACCTACGAGGACCGTGGCCAGCTCCTGGGCGACGTCACCGTGGCCGAGCGCACGCTGCGCGATGCCTTCGACGCCCGCCAGGTGCTCGCCGCGCTGGTGGCCGTCGCGCCGGGTGCCGAGGAATCCGAGGTGCGCGGCAGCCTCGCCGCGCTGCTCGACGAGCGCTTCCCCACGCTGGAGCCCCAGAGCCGCGAGGAGTTCATCGACTCGCAGGTCGGCCAGATCAACCAGATCCTCTACCTGTTCTACGCCCTGCTGGGCCTGTCGGTGCTCATCGCCCTGTTCGGGATCGTCAACGCACTCGCGCTGGCGGTCCACGAGCGCACGCGGGAGCTGGGGCTTCTGCGCGCGGTCGGGACCTCGCGGCGGCAGGTGCGCCGCATCGTGCGCGGCGAGGCGGTCATCACCGCGGTGATGGGCGCCGTGCTGGGCGTGGCCATCGGCGTCCTGTTCGGCGTGCTGATCTCCCGTCCGCTGGAGAGCGAGGGCTTCGTGCTCGCTCTGCCGCTGGGGACGCTGGTCATCCTGCTCGTCCTCGGCGCCCTGGCCGGCGTCCTGGCCGCCATCGCCCCCGCGCGGCGGGCCAGCCGGGTGGACGTGCTGCGGGCGCTGACCTACGAGTGAGCGG
>JBBJOB010000257.1:0-3151 GCA_037721455.1 Solirubrobacteraceae bacterium
CCCCACACCTCGTCGATGTCCCGCGGCCCCACGCCCGCGCCCACGCAGGCGGCGCCGGCGATCGGGTTGGACGAGGTCACGAAGGGATAGGTGCCGTGGTCGATGTCCAGCAGCGCGCCCTGGGCGCCCTCGAAGATGACGAGACGGCCGGCGTCCAGCGCGTCCCAGGCCAGGCGCGAGGTGTCGGCGATGTGCTGCTCGAGGCGATGGCCGTAGGTGAGGTACTCCTCGGTCATCGACTGCAGGTCGAGCTCGGGGCGGCGGTCGTAGGGGCGCAGCGTGAGGCTCTTGGGGTGCAGCGCCGCGGCGATCTTCTTCTTGAGGATCTTCTCGTCGAGGAGATCCTGCACCCGGACGCCCAGGCGAGCGGCCTTGTCGGCGTACGCGGGGCCGATGCCCCGGCGCGTGGTCCCGATCTCGGCCTTGCCCAGCCGCGTCTCGCCCGCCTCGTCCAGAAGCTTGTGGTAGGGCATGATGAGGTGCGCGTTGGCCGAGATGCGCAGGCCGCCCATGTCCACCCCGCGGGCGCGCAGCCCGTCGATCTCCTGGGTGAGGACCTCGGGGTCGACCACTACTCCGTTGCCGATCACGCAACGCGTGGCGGGATAGAGGATCCCCGAGGGGATGAGGTGGAACTTGAACGTCTCGTTCCCGCGGACGATGGTGTGCCCGGCGTTGTTGCCGCCCTGGAAGCGGATGACCGCGTCGGCCCGCTCGGCGAGCAGGTCCACGATCTTGCCCTTCCCCTCGTCGCCCCACTGGGCGCCGACAACGACGATGCCTGGCATGAGGCGCGGAGTCTAGGGGTGCGCAGCGCCGTCATCGACCAACGACTCGCCGTCGGTGCCCGCTGCCCTCGCTAGGCCCTGGGTCTACTGAGCCGCGCCCGCCGCGGACCCGCTGCGTGCCGGGTCGTAGCGCCGGGCGTCGGCCCCGAAGAGCGGGAGCACCTCGCACATCTCCTCCAGGCGCGACACCGTCCGCTCGCCGATCTGCTCCCCGAGCGCGTCGCGCTCGAGGTTGGTGGTGATGACCACGGTGCGCTGCTCCTCGTAGCGGGCGTTGATCATGGCGTAGAGCTGCTCGAGCACCCACGGGCTCGTGCGCTCCGCGCCCACGTCGTCGATGTGCAGCAGGTCGACGGCCGCCAGGCGGTCGAGCAGCTCGGTGTAGGACCGGTCGCCGTCGGGGTCGAAGGTCGTGCGGATCTCGGCCAGCAGACGAGGCAGCGAGTAGATGGCCACGCTGCGCTGTGCCTCCAGCGCCGCACGCGACACCAGCATGGCCAGCGTCGTCTTGCCCGTCCCCACGTCGCCGAAGAGCCACAGCCCCCTCCCGGCGTCGAGGTTGCCCTCCAGATCCCGCACGAACCGGCGCACCACCGCCACCTGCGCCTGGGCCATGTCGGTCACCGGCGGGCGTTCGAAGGACACGCCGCGGTACTTGCGCGGTATGACCGCCGAGAGCGACCGCGACCGCGACCGCGCCACTCGCGCCGGCCGGCACCGGCAGGGCGCCGCGGTGCGCGTCACCGGGTCGTCGACGAACCCCGACCCATCGCACTTGCCGTAGGGACAGGCCTCCTCGCTCACCCGTAGCGCTCCGGGTCGTGCAGCATCGTGCGGAACCGGGGGAAGTCCTTCTGGAAGACCAGCGGCACCGTTCCCAGCGCACCGCTGCGGTGCTTGGCGATGATCAGGTCCGCCTCCCCCTGCCGCTCGGACTCCGGGTCGTAGTACTCGTCGCGGTAGATGAACATGACCAGATCCGAGTCCTGCTCGAGACTGCCCGACTCGCGAAGGTCCGAGAGCATCGGATGCTTGTCCGTGCGCGACTCGACGGCGCGCGAGAGCTGGGAGAGCGCGATGACGGGGACCTGGAGCTCGCCGGCCAGGATCTTGAGGCCCCGGCTCATCTCGCCGATCTGCAGCACGCGGCTGTCCTGATAGCCGTCGGGGCGCAGGAGCTGGAGGTAGTCGATGATGATCAGGCCCAGCTCGTGCTGCTGGTGCAGCCGGCGGGCCTTGGCGCGGACCTCGAGCAGGCCGACGTCCGACGAGTCGTCGATCCACAACGGCGCGGCGGCCAGCCGCTTGGCGGCGCCGACCACGCTGGACCACTTGCCCGGCTTCACGCGCCCCTTGCGCAGGTGGTCGCCGGGGACGTCTGCCTGGGAGGCGAGGAACCGCTGGGCCAACTCGGCCTCGGACATCTCGAGGCTGAACAGCGCGACCGGCTTGCCGTGATCCAGCGCCACGTTCTCGGCAATGTTGGTGACCAGCGCGGATTTTCCCATCGACGGACGTCCGGCGATGATCACCAGGTTCCCTGGCTGAAAGCCGCCCGTGATGTCGTCGAGGGCCTTGAAGCCCGAGGGGGTTCCGGTGAGGGAGGTGCCCTCGCGGGAGAGACGTTCGAGCTTGTCCAGCTCGGTGAAGAGGACGTCCTCGATGGACTTGAAGTCCTTCTGACGGTCGTCGTGGGCGACGTCGAGCATGCGCCGCTCGGCCCATTCGACGATGTCGCGCGGAGCGCCGTCGCGTTCGCTGACCTTGGCCTGGATCTCGTAGGTCGCCGTTAGCGCGCCGCGCAGGAGCGCCTGCTCCTTGACGATGCGGGCATAGCGCCGCGCGTTGCCGGCCACGGGAACCCCGCCGGTGAGACCGTCGACCGCGGACTCCCCGCCGGCATCCTCGAGATTGCTGTGGGCGCGCAGCCGGTCGTTGACCGTGAGGACGTCGATCGGCTCGTTCTCGGCGTACAGCGCGAGCATGGCCTCGAAGACGACGCCGTGGCGGCGGCGGTAGAAGTCCTCGGGCCGCAGGCCCTCCTCGATGACCACCTGGGTGATCGAGCGCTCGGAGAGCAGGATGGCCCCCAGCACCGACTGCTCGGCCTCCAGCGAGTGCGGCGGGGCTCCACCGAGCGCCGCGCTCGCGGGGACGGGGCCGCCGTTGCCGGGATGGGGTGCCTGCGCGCTCACCAGCGGGCGAGCTTAGGCCGCTCGCACGGGGTCGATCGGCAGGTCACGCGGTGGAGCCCGCAAAGCGCGGGAGATTCCTGGAGCACAAACATACGTTCCCACGCGGACCGGACGGATCGCCCGTGGACGGGCCTGGGGTTTGTGCGATCATCGCTGGCCGTGTCGCCG
>JBBJOB010000258.1:0-3150 GCA_037721455.1 Solirubrobacteraceae bacterium
GCCACCTCGACAGCGCGCCGCTCCTCGCGCTCGCGCACGTAGTCCTCCCACCCACCGAGGTAGGAGCGCAGCGTGCCGTCCTCCACGGCGACGGTGCGCGAGCCGATGGCAGACAGCAGCGCCCGGTCGTGGCTGATCAGGATGAGCGTGCCCTCGTAGGCCAGCAGGGCGTCCTCCAGGGCCTCGCGGCTCTCGAGGTCGAGGTGGTTGGTGGGCTCGTCGATGATGAGCAGGTTGGCGCCCGAGGCGACAAGGACGGCCAGCGAGAGCCGGCGGCGCTCGCCGCCGCTGAGCCCCTCGATCGGCTTCTGGGCCTCGGCGCCGCTGAACATGAACCGCCCCAGGAGCGCCCGGGCCTGGTTGGGCTTGAGGGCGGTGGCCCGCTGGCAGGCCTCCAGGACGGTGCGGGCGTCGCCGCCTCCGAGCTCGTCGGCGTGCTGGGACAGGTAGCCGAGCTTCACGTTGTGCCCGCGGCGCAGCTTGCCCGCGGCCAGCTCGCGCTGGCCGGCCAGCGTGGCGATGAGGGTGGTCTTGCCCGCGCCGTTGGGGCCCACGAGGGTCACGTGCTCGCCGCGCTCCACCCACAGCTCCGCGTTCTCGAGCAGGGTCCGGGGCGGGTCGGCCCCCACCTCGACCCGTCCGCCCTCCAGCTCCAGCACGACCCGTCCGCTGCGCTCGGGCGCCTTGAACGAGAAGCCCAGCGCCCGCGTGTCGCGCGGATCGCGTTCGATGCGCTCCATCTTGTCGAGCTGCTTGACGCGCGACTGGGCCTGGCGCGCCTTGGTGGCCTTCGCACGGAAGCGCTCGACGAAGCGCTCGAGGCGCGCGATCTCGGCCTGCTGCTTGTCGATCGCGCGGCCCAGGGCCAGCTCGCGGGCGGCGACCTCCTTGCGCCACGCGGTCCAGGTGCCCGCGAAGAACCGTGAACGGCCGGCCTCCAGCTCGAGCACCGCCGTGCCCACCGCCTCGATGAACCACCGGTCGTGGGCGACGAGGACCACGGCGGTGTCCAGCGAGGTGAGGGTCTTCTCCAGCCACTCCAAAGCGGTGATGTCGAGGTGGTTGGTGGGCTCGTCGAGCAGCAGCAGGTCGGGCTGGGAGGCCAGCGCGCGGGCCAGGGAGCAGCGGGTCAGCTCGCCGCCGGAGAAGGTGCTCAGCTCGCGGTCGAGGTCAGCGTCAACGAAGCCCAGGCCGCGCACGAAGTCCAGCGCGCGGTCGCGCCAGTTCCAGCCGCCTGCGTGCTCCAGGCGCGCCTCGGCGCGGGAGTAGGCGTCGTAGGCGCGCTCGTCGCCCTCGGCCATGCGCTGCGCCAGCGCTCCCAGCTCCTCCTCCAGGGTCACCAGGTCGCCGCACCCGCCCAGGACGTAGTCGCGCAGGCTCAGCGCGCGCTCCCGGGGCGGGCGCTGGTCGTGCAGGGCGACGCGCACCCCCTTGGCGAAGGAGAGGTCACCGCCGTCGACCGAGGTCTCGCCGGCCAGCATGCGCAGCAGGGTGGTCTTGCCCGCGCCGTTGCGCCCGGCGATGGTCAGCCGGTCGCGGCGCTCGAGCTTGAACGAGACGCCGCGCAGAAGCGGCTCCCCCGCCATGTCCTTGGCGAGGTCGGAGGCGATGACGACGGCCATGTTCGGTCGAGCTTAGGGGGAGCTCTTGAGCCCGCCGCCGCCGCGCTGGGTGTCGACGAGCAGGACGTTCTCGGCGGCGACGTGGGCGGCGCTGCCGGTCAGCTCGCGAAACAGCGCCTTGAGCGCGCGGACGCCCTCAGGGGCGTGCCCGGCGACCTCTCGGGCGAGCGCGAGCGCGGCCGCCTCGGCCTCGGCGGCCGGCGCCGTGCGGTGCAACAGGCCCAGCGCGCGGGCCTCGTCCATGCCGATGGTGCGCCCGGTGAGGATGAGGTCCTTGGCGGTGGCCAGGCCGGTGAGGGGGACGAGCCGGGCGGGGCCGACGGGCACGCCCATGCGCGCGCCCGCCCACGCGAGCTTGAGGTTGTCGCCGCCCACCCGCAGGTCGCAGCCGGCGGCCAGCTCGGCTCCCGCGCCGACGCAGTTGCCCACGCACACCGCGACGGTGGGGGCCGGGAAGGCCTCGATCGCTGCGTAGAGGCGCGCGAAGGCCTCCATGCGCGCCACGCCGCCGGCGTGGTCGAGCTGCTCGCTGACGTCGGCGCCCGCGCACAGCGCCCGCTCGCTGGTCGTCGAGAAGATCAGGGCGCCCAGGGCCCGGTCGCCGCTCAGCTCGTCCAGCGCATCCAGGAGCTCGCTCAGGAGGGCGCAGTCCATGGCGTTGCGCCGCTGCGGACGGTCCAGGCGCAGGACCTCCACGGCTTCGATGCGCTGGCGCTGGAGCGACGACACGCGCCGCGACCGTACTAGACTGTGGTGGGCATGAAGCGCCTGACGACAAGCCTCTCGCTCGCCGCGCTGCTCCTGCTCGCCGCGGCCCCGCTCGCTGCGGCCCACGACGGCGGCGAGGGCTGGATCGGCGAGACCAACGACCTCCTCGTCACCGAGTTCAACTTCCTCGTCATCGCCTTCTTCCCGCTGTTCATCCTGGTGATGACCCTAATCCAGTGGAAGCTGGAGAAGCGCAAGGACCAGCGCAAGGCCGCCAGCAAGGCCCGCGCCGCCGACCCCCACGGGGCCGGCGGCTGGTAGCACGGGCGGGCGCGTGCCCGTCCGTTACGAGCGCCGGGCCGCCACCGCCGTACGAGCGCGCGGGACCACGGGCGCGGCGCGGGCGTGCTGTCCGCAGCCGGGGCGCCGGTGGAGCACGTGGCCGCCCAACTCCTGCTCGCGCCGCCGGAGAAGGTGCAGGAGGCCGTCCCACCGCTCCGGGAGGCGGCCCGGCGGGCGGCCTACGAGGGCGCACACGAGAACGCGGCGGCCTATCTGCGCCGCGCGCTCAAGGTCGGCGAGGTCGTCGGGCGAGAAGCGCCGCTGAGGCTGCGTGGCGCGGCGCGCGGCCGGCAGGTCGGCCATCAGGCTTCCTCCTCAGCGGCCGGTCGGCGACCCCGCGCCGCGCGCAGGACGTCGTCGACGTAGCCCTGCGCGTCGGCGGCGCCATCGTCCAGCTCTCCCCGCGCGGCGGGCTCGGCGATCGCGAAGCCGGCGGCTCGGGTGGGGCCGAGTCCGTCAGGTCCGTCGAAGTCGCGGG
>JBBJOB010000259.1:0-3148 GCA_037721455.1 Solirubrobacteraceae bacterium
AGGCCCATGACCGAGCGAGGACGCCGCCAGGCGGTGATCGGCGGCCGATCCAAACAGGTGCGGACTTGCAGGACGGACCACTAGTGAGGATCGTCGTCGTCGGGGCGGGCGTCGGCGGCCTGGCCGCCGGGGTGCGCCTCGCCGCGGCAGGCCACAAGGTGGTCGTGCTCGAACGGGCGCAGGCGCCCGGGGGCAAGGCGGGACGGCTCGAGCTCAGCGCAGCCACCACCCCCGCCGGCGCCGGGGAGCGCTTCCGCTTCGACACCGGGCCGTCGCTGCTGACCATGCCCTGGGTGCTGCGCGAGCTCTTCGCGGCCACGGGCGCGCCGCTGGAGGCCGAGCTCGAGCTGCTGCGGGTGGAGCCCGTCACCCGCTACCGCTTCGCCGACGGCTCGCAGGTCGACCTCAGCGCCGACCTCCCGCGCGCGCTGGAGGCGCTGGAGGCCTGGGCACCGGGGGCGGGCGCGGACTGGACGCGGTTCCTGGGCGTGTGCGCTTCCATGTGGGGCGCCGCGGTGCCCTTCCTCACCGGGCCGCCGCCGTGGCCACCGCGCCGGCCGCGGCCGGGGGAGCCCGCGCCCAACCCGCTGGACGGCCTGCGCGTGCGCCCCTGGCACACCCTGTCCTCGCTGGCCGCAAGGTGCACGGACGACCCGCGCCTGCGCATGGTCATCGAGCGCTTCGCCACCTACGCCGGCGCCGACCCGCGCCGCGCGCCCGCCGCCCTGGCCATCGCGGGCTGGGTAGAGCACGCGCACGGCGCCTGGCATCCGCGCGGGGGGATGTACGAGCTCGTCCGCGCGCTGACCCGCCGGCTGGAGGCTGTGGGCGGCGAGCTGCGCACGGGCGTCGCGGTGCGCGGGCTCGTCGTGCGCGAACGGCGCATCCGCGAGGTGGTGACCGACGCGGGGAGCGAGCCCTGCGACACGGTCGTGTCCAACCTCGAACCGGAGGTGACGCGGGCGCTGGTGAAGGCGGGCGGTGGGACCGCGCCGCGGGCGGGCGCCCGATGGCCGGGCGCGGCGCTCCGGGCGGGCGGAGCCCTCGGCGGGCTCATGACCCGCCGCGCGGGCCCCGCGGTCGGGGCAGCGGCTGCACCGCGCGACCCCACGGTCTCCGGCCTGGCCCTCATGCTCGCCCTGCGCGGCCGGCCCGAGGGACTCGTCCACCACCGCATCGCCTTCCCGGCCGACTACGCCGCGGAGTTCGACGACGTCCTCGTCGCGCGGCGCCCCGCGCGCCAGCCGACCGTGTACCTGTCCTCCTCGTGTGCCACCGATCCCGCCGAGGCGCCGGCCGACGGTGAGAACCTCTTCGTGCTGGTCAACGCACCCGGCGACGCCGGCCAGGACTGGACGGCCGAGGAGGACCGGGTCCTCGAACGCCTCGACGCGGTGGGGTGGGGCGTGCGCGAGCGCATCGTCGCCCGCGCGCGGCGCTCCCCCGCCGACCTCGAGCGCGAGACCGGGGCCACCGCCGGACACATCTACGGCCAGGTGGCGCCGCACGGGCGCCTGCGGGGCTCCCTGCGCCGGCCCGGCAACGTCTCCCCCGACGCCGAGGGGCTCTACCTCGTCGGCGGCGCGGTCCACCCCGGCGGCGGGCTGCCGCTCGTGGTCCTGGGCGCCGGGATCGTCGCCCAGGCGATCGGGCCGGCCGCCGACGGGTAGGGAGCAGGACATGAGCCTTCGCGCGATCTACCTCAACGACCACCTCATGACGGCGACCGTGGCCGTCGAGCTGGCCGGGCGGGCCCAGGGCGCGATGAGCGACGGGCCGGCCGGCCCGTGGCTGGCCGGCGCCCACCGCGAGCTGACCGCCGAGCGCGCCCTGCTCCTGACCGCCATGGAGCGCCTGGGGGTGCGCCGCGACCGCGTCAAGCAAGGGGCGGGCTGGCTGGGCGAGAAGGCAGGCCGCCTCAAGCTCAACGGCGGCCTACGGCACCGCTCCCCGGTGAGCGACGTCGTGGAGCTCGAGGGCCTCCTTCTGCTGGGCGAGCACAATCTCGCGGCTCTGCGCACGCTGCACGACCTGGCCGCCCACGAGCCGGCCCTGCACGGCCTCGAGCTCGAGCCGGCGATCGAGCGGGCCGCCGCCCGGCGCGACACGCTCGAGGAGCAGCGCGTCGCCGCCGCGGCCCGGGCGCTCAGCGCGCCGTAGCGCCGGTGCTGCGCGCGAGGGGGTCGCGTCCGTCCCAGGTGCCCTGCTGCGCGTAGGGGCGAAACCGGGCGAAGAGCTCCTCGGCGTACCAGTCCTCGGCCCGGGTGCGGCGCACGACCTCCGCGTGGGCGGGTGACCGGTACGCGTAGGCCTGGGCGTCGGGCATCGAGCGCCACAGGGAGAAGGTGGCCTGGCGGGCGACCGGCCACTCGCCGACGCCGACGGAGGCCAGGCGGCCGGAGGCACGCATCAGCTCCGTGGCCGGCGGGAGGATGGCGCCGTAGAAGGCGCGCAGGCGGGTGGCGCGGATGCGGGCGCGGGTGAGGATGGCGACGGGGCCGGCGTGCGCCGCGTGACCGTCGCCTGCCGGGGTCACAGCCTCTTCGCGCGCCTGTGCACGGCCGGGCCCCACCGCCTCTCCCCGCGCCTGCGCGCGGCCGCCCGCCGGCGCCACCGGCCCCGTTCCCGGCGCCTGCGCCAGCGGGTCGCTTCCGCCCCACGCCCCGTGCGAGCGCAGCGGCTCGAGGCGCACGTGGAACGTCTCGGCCTGAAGCTCGCGCCAGCGGGCCGGCACCTCGGAGCGCCCGAGGAAGGCCTCGAGCGCTGACTCGTCCTCCCAGACGGCGAACAGCGCCCAGCGCCGCAGGTCGGCGCCGAGGGTCATCGTCTCCCCGCGGCCCGTGCCCAGCAGCTTCCAGAAGCGCAGCCCGGACGTTCGGCGCAGCGACGGGCGGTCGAGGCCCATGCGGGACAATCCCTGCGGTGCGGTCGCCCGCGGGTAGCGGACCAGGTGGAAGGAGGCAAGGGGCGCGATGACGATCGTCCTCTCGGCCATCATCGGCTATCTGCTCGGCTCGGTCCCCGTCTCGCTGCTCGTGGCCCGGGCCCACGGCGTCGATCTGTACGCCACCGGCGACGGCAACCCGGGCGCCTGGAACGCGCTCGAGCAGCTCGGCGGCCGCCGCGCGTGGCCGGCGTTCATCGGCGA